>NZ_JAMYSA010000039.1:0-61035 GCF_040321735.1 Mesorhizobium sp. M0293 | reverse complement strand
GACGGAAGCCGCTGGATATCTTCTCGGCCGGCCTTCCTGCTTCCGGTGCGCGTACTCGGCAAGCTGTTCCGACGGCTCTTCCTCATGCGAGTGGCCAGCGAAGCGGTTGCGCGGCAGGCCGGTATCGAGAACGGTGACCTTGCGGCGGGCACGGCCGAGCTGTAGGGCGGCGGCGAGACCGGCAAAGCTGCCGCCGATGATGATGACGTCATCCATGGTGGTAAGCTCCGTGTTTTGGATGGAGGGGGTTGGGCTGGCCTGACCTACAATGTCGTCTAGCGACGCGCATTCGATATCGCCGGGCGGCCAAGGGACACTTGATTTGGAGGACACGATAAAATCCACTCTTGGAATTTCGGACACTGCGTAGTATCGTAATTCGACAATAACGATACTGTCAAGGACTGGAATTGTCGTGACCGAAAATAGTCGAGGCCGGCGCGGCCGGCCCGCCAACGAGGCGCTTCGCCAAACGATCGTCGACACCGCAGGCGAACTCTTTGCGGAACTGGGTTTTCATGCGACGACATTGGACAAGGTCGCCCAGCGAGCGAAGATATCCAAGCTCAGCATCTACAGGCACTTCGAGAACAAAGAGGCGCTGTTCGGCGCGGCCTTTGCGGCCCGCTGCCACCAGTCTGTACCACAGGTCCTTTTTGAAGGCGTCGACGGTTCGGCCGAAGATCAGCTCATGGCTGTGGGATCATCGCTGCTTCGCACGCTGTTGCGCCCGGACGTCCGCAATGTCGAAGCCATGGTCATGGCCGACACGACGAATCAAAAGTCGTTGAGCAAGCTCCATTACGAAGCCGGCCCCGCCCATATCATCGCCCAAATCGAGGCCCTGTTGCGTCAGTTGCACGCTAAGGCGGTTCTGAACGTGCCCGATCCTCTCCGGTCCGCCCGCTTATTTGCCGCGCTTCTCAAAGGATGCGACCTCCTGATTATCGCTCGCTTCGATGAGGCGAGAGCAGAGGACGACAATGAGATCGAATCCTATTGCCGGTCGGCCGTCGCCATGTTCATCGCCGCGCACGGTGGCAACGACCACGCGGGCGGATAAGCATTTGATTGCTCCGGGCAGCTTGGCCGGGACCGTGGTCCAGGCGCTTCGTCATATTGGGCCGGCGCGCGCGGCCGAGCTTGCACAGATCGCGGCACCTCATCTTTCTCCCAACGATAAAAAGTCGCTCGCATCTACCGCGGTCCAAGCTCCCGCCTGGATGCGGTCGACGCTTCTCTCCATCGCAGATCCGGCAGCAGTCGGGACAACATCTGATGCGTCATCAACATTCGCGTGAAGCTACTCGAAAGAATAGGTGAAGCCCTCCTTGGAGGCGCCGACGGTCACCTTCGTCATCTTTTCGCCCCCCAGCGACCGGTTCAGCACGCCGCGGCTCAACTCCGGCAGAAGCGTGTTGGTCAGGATGGCATCGATCATCCGCCCGCCGGATTCGATCTCGGTGCAGCGGGCCTTGACCAGATCCATGACACCGTCGCCGATCACCAGTTCCGCGTCGTTGGTCGCACGCAGCCGGCGAGCGATCTTGGCGAACTGGTGACGGGTGATCGCTTCGATCATCGAATCCGAGAGCGGATAGTAAGGAATGGTCACCACCCGGCCGAGAAAGGCCGCAGGGAAGACCTTCAGCAACGGGCTGCGCAAGGCAGTGTCCAGATCGTCGAGCCCTGCCCGTAGCGTGCCATTCCTGGTCCGGTCCATGATGACTTCGGAGCCGACATTCGAGGTGAGCAGGATCAGCGTGTTCTTGAAATCGATGCGCCGGCCCTCGCTGTCGTCCATCATCCCCTTGTCGAAGACCTGGAAGAAGATTTCGTGCACGTCCGGATGTGCCTTCTCGACCTCGTCGAGCAGGATCACCGAATAGGGCTTGCGGCGGACCGCCTCGGTCAGGATGCCGCCCTTCCCGTAGCCAACATAACCTGGCGGCGCCCCTTTCAAGGTAGAAACCGTATGCGCCTCCTGGAACTCGGACATGTTGATCGAGATGAGGTTCTGCTCGCCGCCATAAAGCGTTTCGGCCAGCGCCAAGGCAGTTTCAGTCTTGCCGACGCCCGAGGGGCCGCAGAGCAGGAACACCCCCACCGGCTTTTCCGGCGCGCCGAGCCCAGCGCGGCTGGTTTGTACGCGCTTGGCGATCATCTCCATGGCGTGGTCCTGGCCGACGACGCGTTCGGACAGGGTCACGGCGAGCCGCAGCGCCTTTTCGGTCTGGCTCGACAGCATCCGCCCCGTCGGGATTCCCGTCCAGTCCTGGACCACCGCCGCCACGGCGTTGCGGTCGACCGACGGCAGGATCAACGGCGTCTCGCCTTGCGCCTCGGCCAGTTCGGCCATCAGTTCGCGCAACCGGGCGAGATCGGCGGCCGGATCGGGTGGAGGGGCATCGGCAGCAGCCGGTGTCTCCACCTCGGTCTCGGCTGTTTTGGTTCTGGCTGTTTTGGTTCTGGCCGTTTTGGTCTTGGGTGGCTGAGTCTCAACTGCGTCCGCGTCTGCTGTTTCGCTATTGGTCTCGGGCGTCTCCACCGCATCGAGCGGCACACCTTCGCCGCGCAGCCTGGCGCGCAATTCGAGTATCTCGGCAACAAGTGCCTTTTCCCGATCCCAACGTTGCTGCGCGGCGGCCAGCGTGGCCTCGCTTTCGGCAAGCCCGGTGTCGACCCGAGCCTGCCGCTCGGTCACCTCGATACCGATCGCAGCCTCGCGGCCGATAATACCGCGCTCGACCTCCAGCGCCTGGCGGCGACGCATGATATCCTCGACCTCCGCCGGCGTGGCGTGCTGCGATATGGCGACACGGGCGCAAGCGGTGTCGAGAAGGCTCACCGCCTTGTCCGGCAATTGCCGCGCCGGGATGTAGCGATGCGAAAGGCCGACCGCCGCCTCGATCGCCTCATCCAGTATCTGCACCTTGTGGTGCTGCTCCAGAACGCCGGCCACACCGCGCAACATGAGAACGGCCACCACCTCCGAAGGCTCGTCGATCTTGACCACCTGGAAACGGCGGGTCAGGGCCGGGTCTTTCTCGATGTGCTGCTTGTATTCCGCCCAGGTCGTTGCTGCGATGGTGCGCAGTTCGCCCCGCGCCAGCGCCGGCTTCAGGAGATTGGCCGCGTCGCCGGTTCCAGCCGCGCCGCCGGCGCCGATCAAGGTGTGGGCCTCATCGATGAACAGGATGACCGGCGTTTCGGACGATTGAACCTCATCGATGACAGCCTTGAGCCGTTTTTCGAACTCACCCTTTACGCTTGCCCCCGCCTGCATCAGTCCGACATCAAGCATACGCACACTGACGTTCTGCAGGCTGGGCGGCACGTCGCCCTCGGCGATACGCAAGGCAAAGCCTTCGACGACCGCAGTCTTGCCGACCCCGGCCTCGCCGGTCAGGATCGGGTTGTTTTGCCGGCGCCGCATCAGGATATCGACGATCTGCCTGATCTCCGGATCGCGGCCGACGACCGGATCGATTTTGCTGTCGCGAGCGCGCTGGGTCAGGTCGGTGGCGTATTTCGTCAGCGCCGAATCCCCGCCCAGTGCCCGCTTCGGCGGGGTCTCGGTGGCGGCAGCGGCCGGCGCAGCCCCGGCTTCGAGCGACCCTTCAGTTACGTCGGCAAAGCGCTGGATGACTGCGGCGGCGTCGACCTTGTCAAACTCGCCGCTGATCTTCGACAGCAGGCCTTCCAGCACCGGCGTCTTTAGGCAGGCAAGGAGAACATGTGCGCTACGGACTTCCTCGACGCCGAATTCCAGTGTTGCCAGGTTCCAGGCCTCTTGGATGGCATGAAAGATGTGGTCGGAAAATTCCTCGATCGACGTGGCGCCATAAGGCAGCTTGTCCACCGCGCGGGTCATATCGGCCGTGAGCCGGCTCGCATCCACGCCCGCATCGGCGATTATCATTTGCACATCCGAGCGGTCGGAAAGCACCAGTTGCTCGATGAAGTGGACGAGTTCGACGTAAGGATTGCCGCGCAGCTTGGCGGTGTCGGCGGCGGCCTTGAAGGCGCGCACACCGACAGGATTGAGCTTGCCGACCAGTTCCTTACGCTTGAAGCTCTGCGACGACCGGCGCTGTTCCATCGAACGTGCTCCTGCAATCTGCCAGCCGACAACCTGCCACATAAGCCGCCACTTGACAAAGCGCGTGATGGACGAGGTCTCGATGACCGTTGTGGAGGTCCTGCACCGCCGGCTGCAAACAACCACGGAATTGCGCCCTTGCGCGATGCATTTCTCGTGCGGGATCGGCAATCATGCTACGGATTTCAGCACTCGGGGGCGGTTGCATTTAGCTTCTGTTAATTTTTGAGCAGTCGTTGAATTGTGGTAAAGTGCAGCGGTGTGATAACGTCGGGTCACATCTGGTTTGAGGGCCTTCGCTGGGGGTTGGTGTGATTGATCTCGCACTCTGGCTTACTTCGCTCGACGGTGAGAATCCGTCCGGGGAAGATTTGCGCAACGACCCAGCTTTTCATGAGCTGGAGCGTCTGACGGAAGCCCAGATCAAGGTCGTACACGACGGCAACAACAAGGCCGCCTCGCAAAGCACCATTCCGGTCGACTGGCCTGCGGTGCTCGCAAAAGCCGAGGGATTGCGCGCGCATGGTCGGGACCTGCGCCTGCTCGTCATCGTCACGCGCGCGCTGGCCAATGAAGAAGGGCTGGCCGGGCTCGCGCAGGGCCTGACCCTCATTGCCCGGACCTTCGATCAGCATTGGGAAACCATGCATCCGGCACTGCGGCCCAACGCTTCGCCACGCGATGCCGCCTTGCGCCGTATCAACGCGCTGCTCGACCTGCAGAATGGTCAGGACGGGTTGTTGGCGAACCTGCGGCAAATGACGTTCTTCGCGCCGCGCGCGATCGGCCCGATTCAGGGCAAGGACCTGGAAAAGGGTGCGCTCGACGACCGTGTCATGCTCCAGGAGGCCGCCTCGGGGTTGAATGCGGCGGAGAAGGCCGCGTTGGTCAGTGCGCACGCACAACTCCTGAACCGGGTGCGTGCCGGATGTGCGGCACAGATCGATCAGGCCAATGCGGAGATGATCCAACTCATCGCCGACGCCCGGGCAACGATCGCGGCACTCGATGCGGTCGAGACCGCGCTCAACGCTCGTCTCGGCGGCGGCGGCGCTCCCGTTCCGGACTTAAAACGCTTCCTGCAGCGTTTGCTGACGACGCTCGAACGGAATTCGGCAGCCGGCGCGGTGACGAATGGCGCGGCCACGTCGCCGATGCCGGCGGAACCGGCAACGCCTGCTCGAAACGGTCATGGAGCCGATGCGATGGCAAGTATGGGAAGCTACGCGGACTCGAGCACGGGGCTTCCCGACCGGATCTCCTCGCGCGACGACGTGGTGAAATGCCTCGACCTCGTCGTCGCCTTCTATGACCGCACTGAACCGTCGAGCCCAATTCCGCACCTGGCTCGGCGCGTACGCCGGATGGTGCACATGGATTTCGTTGAACTGATGGAAGATCTCGCCCCGTCTGGGCTGAAGGAATTCAGGCTGCTTGCCGGCGTTCCCGATGCCAAAAAGACGGCTCAGAAGGATGAAAGGTAACAACACATGCCAGCCGAAAGCAAAGCGAAGGTCATCGAACGAAATCGCGCGCCGCGAGTGCAGATCGCCTACGATGTGGAAACCTACGGTAGCCCGACGACGATCGAACTGCCGTTTGTCATGGGCGTGATGGCCGACCTTGCCGGTGCTTCGCAAACCAAGGAAGCGTCAAAGTCGGTGCTGGACCGCTCCTTTGTCGAGACCGACGCAAACCGCTTCCCAAAGTTCATGGAGGCGCTCGGGCCCCGCGTCAAAGCCCGGGTGAAGAACACGCTGCCGCAGGCCGAAGGCCAGGAGCGCGACGAGGAACTGGCGCTCGATCTCACCTTCACCAAAATGGGTGATTTCGCCCCGGACAAAATCGCCGAGCAAGTTCCACAACTGGCCGAGATTCTCAAGATGCGTCGTCAGCTCGAGGAATTGCTCGGCTTCATGGATGGCCGCGTCGATGCTGAAAAGCGCATCGCGCAGCTTCTGAACAACGAACCGCTTCTTGGCAAGATCGCCAGCCAGGCACTGGCCGACGACGACAAGGTTGGGGAATAAATCATGGCCGAACAGCAAAAGACCGCCGCAGTCGCCACCGAGGCCGAGGCCATAGACCTTGGAGAATTCAGCGGACTCCTCGAGAAGGATTTCAAGGTCAAGAAGGACGACAGCGAGAAGTTGCAGCAACTCGTGCGCAATCTCGCGCTCGCGGCGCAGTCCCGTTCCGACACCACGACCATCTCGTCCAATGCGATCAAGTCGATCAAATCGCTGATCGCCGGCATCGACAAGATGCTGACGACCCAGGTCAACGAGATCCTGCACGCGCCGGAAGTGCGTGAAATGGAAGGCACATGGCGTGGCCTCTGGTATCTCGTCAACAACACCGAGACGGATCAGAAGCTGAAGATCCGGGTGATGAACATTTCCAAGGAACAGCTGGCCGATACGCTTGAAGACTATGAAGGCCAGATGTGGGATCAGAGCCCGATCTTCAAGAAAGTCTACACAGACGAGTATTCGATGCTCGGCGGCGAGCCGATCGGCTGCGTGATTGGCGCCTACGAGTTTTCCAACCACCCGCGCGACGTCGGCCTGCTGCGCAACATCTCGGGCATCTGCGCTTCGGCGCACACGCCATTCATCGCGGCCGCTTCGCCGCGCCTGTTCCGCATGGATAGCTGGCAGGAATTGCCGAACCCGCAAGACCTGCAGCAGATCGTTTCCAACCCGGCCTATGCCTCGTGGCAGTCGTTGCGCGAGAGTGAGGACGCTCGCTACATCGGCCTGACCATGCCCCGCGTCCTGGCGCGGCTGCCCTACGGCACCGATACCGTTCCGGTGAAGGGCTTCACCTTCGAGGAAGAGGTGCAGGGCGACCACAACAAATATGTCTGGATGAACGCCGCCTTCCCGATGGGCGTCAACATCAACCGCAGCCACAAGCTGTTTGGCTGGGGCACGCAGATCCGCGGCGTCGAGAATGGCGGCACGGTGCTCAACCTGCCGGTGCACAGCTTCCCGACCGATGATGGCTCGATCGCGATGAAATGTCCGACGGAAGTCGCCATCGACGACCGGCGCGAGGCGGAACTGGCCAAGCTTGGCCTGATGCCCATCCTGCACCGGAAGAATACCGATCTCGCGGCCTTCATCGGGGCACACTCATTGCAGGACGACGAGACGCGAGCGGGGCGGCTGGTCGATCCCGATGCGCAGTCGAACGAGCGGCTGAGCGCCAACCTGCCCTACCTATTCCCGGTCTCGCGCTTTGCGCACTACCTCAAGGCCATCGCGCGCGACAAGGTCGGCTCGTTCAAGGAGCGCTCCGACATGCAGATCTGGTTGACCGAGTGGATCAACCGATACGTGCTGGCCAACCCGGCCTTTGCCGACGACAAGGCGCGCGCCAAGCGCCCGCTTGCCGCCGCCGAGGTTCAGGTGGACAGCGTTGAGGGGCGGCCGGGCTATTACAATGCCCGCTTCTATCTGCGCCCGCATTACCAGCTGGAGGGCATCAACGCCTCGCTCCGACTGGTGTCGGAACTACCGTCCGTTAAGACTTGATTGCAGCAACAACATCCTGGTTTTTGAAAGCGGTGGAGAAACACAATGCCCACGACTACAAAGATTGATGGCTTTCTGAAGGTTCCCGATATCAAAGGCCCCAGCACCCGCGACGGCCACGAAGACGAGATCGAAATTCATGGCGTCGACTACAAGATGGTCGCCCCCTATGATCCGAATTCGATCTCGCGCCGTGGCCGCGTGAACATGGGCATGATCAAGTTCACCAAACACTACGACAAATCCTCGCCCTACCTGAAAAAGGCGTTGTTCGACAACAAGGCCCTTGATGAAGTGGTGTTTTCGGCGCGCCGGACCATCGATGGCGAAAGTAAGGACTATCTGGTCATCACACTGAATGACGCCTTCGTCATGGAATACGACATGTCGCAGGCCGAGGATGAGGAAGACCTGATCCAGGAAGAAGTCAGCTTCGCCTACAAGAAGATCAAGTTCGTCTATGACGGCAATGATGAAGCCGAAATGGATGTCTATGTCGGCAAGTGAGGTTCGGCAGCCCGGCGCGGGCAAGCGGCAGACCACCGGTAGCTTGCGGGCGAAAAGTGAAGCCGTCCAGCCATCGCTTTGGGATCGCCTCGTCAATGACCTGCCGGGTCTGACCTCGGAAATAGAAGGGCTGCGCCATTTCCTGCTCGACGAGCTTGGCGCGGATCGCCTCGACACACTCGTTGCCGGCAGTACGCGGGCCATCGACGCCGATACGGAACTGACACCGGATCAGAAACGCCGTCTGCATCGATTGGCCTTTCAGACCCAGCACCGCGTCGAGATCGAAAGCCGAGGCGTGGTGGTATCGGCCCGGGTGCTCAGGGAAGCGGTACGGCGTGACATCGAGGCACTCTTCAACACGGAGCGCTTCGAGGCCACGCCGCTTCTTTCCGATCTGGAAAATGAACAGGTTTCGGACAATCCACCTTCGCTCGCCGATTTTCCGGAGGTCCGCCGAAGCGTGGTCAATTATGGCGTGCCTTCCTTCTCGGGCCGCTCTTCCCGCGACTTCGATCGCGACGTGCTGGCGCGTGAGATCCGGGCGGTGCTCGCCACCTTCGAGCCTCGCCTCAAGGAAAGCGCAACGAAGGTTACGGTCACTCTTGGCGACAAGACCGTTGGCCTGAAGATCGAGATAGACGCCGTGCTGATCATGACGCCGACGCCCGAACGCATGCGCCTGCGCACCACGATCAATCTCGATAACGGCTTGGCGCGGACCGAAATTAGGGACGCCTGAGATGGATCGAGTCTTCGTCGAATATTACGAGGAGGAACTGACCCATATTCGTGGCCTTGCAGCGGAATTCGCCGACATGCATCCGGCGGTGGCGCGCAACCTTTCCCTCGACACGGTCCCGTGTCCGGACCCATATGTCGAGCGACTGCTGGACGGCGTCGCCTTCCTCGCGGCGCGCACCCGGCTGAAGGTCGACGCCGAGCGCTCGCGATTTTCCCGCAGCGTCCTCGATGTCCTTTATCCCGATCTGGTCACGCCGGCGCCGGCAACGGCGATGGTGGTGCTGAAACCCGGCCAGCAGGTCCAGACCATGCTTGCCGGCCACGTCGTCAAGCGCAAGACGCGGCTGGTCTCCAGCCTGCAGCCCGGCCTGTCGACACGCTGTATTTTCTCCACCGCGCAAGAAATGACCCTGTGGCCGATAGCGATCACTTCGGTCAGCTATTTTCAGGATCGCAGTGCGATGGCGATGGCCGGCATAGGGCCGACCGGCGGCGTGGGCGGCGAGGCGGCACTCCGCATCACGCTGGCCCGGACCGGAAAAGGCAAGCTCGACGAATTGGCCCTAGATCGGCTCGATCTCTATTTTGCCGGGCGCACCAAGGCGCCGCTTCTTTTCGACGCGATTTTCGGCGCCTGTACGGCAGCAGGCGCACGGCCGGAAGGCAAGACCAACCCGTTGTCGTCCTTGCCGGTACCCGAAATGGTCGGCATCAGCGACGAAGAAGCCCTGATGCCGCGTACTCGCCCGACATTCGAAGGATACCGCCTGCTGCGCGAATACTTCATGATGCCCGAGCGTTTTCACTATGCGCGGGTTGCGGGGCTGCAGCCCATCGTGCGCCGATGCGAGGCCGGGCTTGAGATCGTCTTCTTGTTCAGACGTTCGGTGCCCGAACTGGCCGACCTGACACCGGCGGACTTCGAACTTTTCGCGACGCCGATCATCAATCTGTTCGAACGCGAGTGCAACGTCGTCGAAGTCGATGAGCGCAAGACGCGGCAGGTGTTGCATGCGGACCGGACGCGGGCGCGTGACTTCGAAATCTATCGGGTCATCCGCGTCGAGGACGCCGACACGGAAGGCAACGACGCCGAAATCCCCGAACTCTTCAGCCTGGGTCAGAACCGCGGTAGTGGCTGGGTCTATTCAACCGAGCGGCGCCCTCGCCGCGCGACGGAAGAGGAGCGCCGCGACGGCCTGACCCGCACGTCCTACACCGGGGATGACGTTTTCCTGGCCGTATCCCGGCCGCTCGCAAGCCCGGCGAGCCGGCCGCTGAAGCGTCTCGACGTCATGGCCCTTTGCACCAATCGTGATCTGCCGATCCTCGATGACAGTCCGACCTTGACGCTAGAGGCCGGCGACCCGGTCGAAACCGTAAGGCTTCTTGGCGCGCTGCGTCCGCCGCAGCCAGCTATCCCTGCGGCACTGCCGGCTGGGGCCGACGGTGAATCGCGGGCCGACGATCTCGCCTGGCGGCTGGTGGCGCAGCTCGCGCTCAACTTTCTCAGTCTTGCCAAGGAAGGCCGCGGCATCGACCCCCTGCATGCGCTGCTCGACCTCTATGCCGATCGCGGCGATCCGAGCCTTGCCCGCAATGTTCATTCGATCGTGCGTATCGACTCGCAGCCAGTCATCGAACGTCTGCAAATCGATGGGCCGATGTGCTTCGGACGCGGTACCGAAGTGACGTTGCATGTTGATCAATCGGTCCTGGCCGGCCAAAGTACCTTGCTGCTTTCGGCCTTGCTGGCGCGGCTGTTTGCCCGTCACGCCGGGATAAACGGCTTCGTGCGAACCCGCACGCGGCTGCTGCAGAAGCAGGAGGATGTGCTATGGCCGATGACGCCCGGCAATCGCTACCTGATCTAGACAAATCCGGCCCGAACCGGGCCGAAGTTTTATCCGAGACGTTCGACTTTTTCGAACTGCTGCGCCGTCTCGAACAACGGAGCGGTCTGTTCGGCCATTCCGGCCGCCCTGACCGTGAGCCGGCACGGCTTGGCCAGCATGTTCGCCTCGCCTTTTCCGCACGGGACCTGGTTCAATTCCGCGAAGCCAGCGAAAGGGCGCCGGCCCGGGTCACGGTGGCAAATCTCGGTCTGTTGGGACCCGAGGGTCCAATGCCGCTGCATCTGACGCGCTGGGTGCTCGACCGCCTGTCGCAACGCTGGTTCGCCGGCGCCGATGCGCAGCTGACCAGCGACACGACGTTCGTGGACTTCGTCAACATTCTGCAGCACCGTATGATCGCCCTCTACTATCGGGCGTGGGCGGATGCGCATCCGGCCGTACAGGTCGAACGCGCGGTCGGCGGGCGCGTTCGCGCCATGCTTGAAGCCATGGCCGGGATCGGACTTCCCGGCACCCAGGACCCCGATCTCGATACGGTGAAGCTTCGCCAGGCGGCTTCGCTCGCCAATCAGGTCGACGGCCCGGAACGGCTGACGCTGTTCCTGGCCGAAGCGTTCAAGGTGCCGGTACAGATCAAGGAATTCATCGCCGCCTGGATAACAGTACCAACCGGCCTCCAGACCCGTCTTGCAAAGGCCTTTGCAGGGCTCGGCAAGGGGGCGACGATCGGCCCGCGCGTCTTCAGCCGCCAAAGCAGGATTGAACTGCGTGTCGGCCCGTTGGGGTCCGAGGAGTTCAAGGCGTTCCTGCCTGGCGGCCAGCGGCTCAAACTGTTCAAGCAGGCCGTTCGCGATATGGTCGGGGAATCGCTCGACGTCGACCTGCGCATCGTGCTTGCGCGTGAAGCTGTGCCGCCGCCCCGTGTCGGATCGGTTCAGCTCGGGCGGACCGCCTGGCTTGCGCGACCCGCTGAAAGGGGCGATGCTGACGACATGCGGCTGCGGACAATCGTCGGATGGCGGCCGGAAATGACGGGGGTCGCGGCATGAGTCTGCTGCTGACACTGGAGCAAGGGCCACGCACCCAGGCGGTACGGCAGACCCGGCTGGACGAGGGTGAGCTGGTGATCGGCCGCAGCGCGGACGCGGGTTGGCAGATCAACGATCCCGACATGTTCGTTTCGCGAGCGCATTGCAAGATCTCTGGCGGACGAGATGGATATTTCGTCACCGACACGTCGAGCAGCGGATTGTTCATAAACGACTCCGACAGCCCGCTTGGTGCCGGTAAGTCGACGCGCCTCCAAAGCGGCATGCGGCTGAGACTGGGCGACTACATCGTCCATGTCGACCTGCAAACGCCAGCCACTCAAGCACCCGCAGCCGGCCAGCCGGTTCCTGAACGCGCGCCGCCGGCGTCCCGGGCGCCGGTGAGCATCGGCCGCGATGACTTCTTTTCCGCCAAGGTCGAGGAAGAGCCGCGACGGCCACGTCCGGCCGATCTGCCGAACCCGTTCGAGCAGCCGGTTCCGGGCGCATTCGAACGTGCCAACTCCGACCAGCGCAACTCGCCCGGTTTCGATGACCCGTTCAGCCTCGATCCGGTTTCAACGCCCGTGTCGAAAAATCCCGCCCCTTATCGCGAGCCGGACGGCGCGACGAGCCAGGCGGACCCATTCAGCCTCGACCCGGTGCCGTCCTCAAGCCGCGGAGCCGAAGCCGCTCCTGGAAAGCCGTCCGATTTCAATGATGATTTTGGTTTCGGACCAGCCGCGGTGCCCAGTTCGGCGAACGGCGCCAGTTCGACCGGACAGCGCGAGCGCATCGCCAAACGATCCCAATCCGGCAATCCCTGGGATTTGCCGGTGCAGCCGGCGGATGCCCCTCCTCCACCACGTGTGGGCGCTGCTTCCAAAGCCGCCCGCCCGCCAGCAGCGGCGCAGCCGGAGGAGATGGCGCTTCGCGCCGCGTTCCTGCACGGCATGGGTGTCGAGGAAGCCGATTTTCCCGGACGCGACAGCATCGCGGAAATGGAGAAGTTTGGTCGCGAATACCGGCTGATGATGGAAGGCCTGATGCAGCTTCTGCGCAAGCGGGCCGAGGAAAAGGGAAACGCGCGCGTCGCCCAGACCATGGTCGGGGCCTCCGAAGTCAATCCGCTCAAGTTCCTGCCGACGGTCGACGACGCCATCGTGACGCTCATCGCTGAGCGCAGCCCCGGATTTCTCGCCGGCGAAGCGGCAATCGCCGATGCGGTTCGCGATCTCGCGCAACATCACGTGCGCGCCTGGCGAGGCATACAGGCCGCCTTGCGGCGGATGATCGACCGTTTTGACCCGGCAGCGATCGAGGAAGAGCTGAAATCGAATTCCGCGATCGGCACCCTGCTCTCGGGCGGGCGGGGCGCCAAGCTGTGGGAGCTTTACCAGAAACGCCATCGTGAAATCGCAGAGAGCGCGGAAAAAAGCTTCCTTGGCGAAATCGGCGCTGATTTTCGAGATGCATATGAGGAGGAGTGAGACATGATCGATCGACGTGAGTTTGTCGTTGCCCTTGGCGCGACAGGGCTGCTTGCGGCTTGCCAGAGTGGTCCGCCAAAACCATCGGTCATCACCGTCAACATGACCGGCGGCGCCGGCATGAACCCGGGGCCAGGTGGCGGCGACCGGCCGGTGACGGTTCTCGTGATGCGGCTGAAAAGCACCGGCAAATTCAATTCCGCCGACTATTTCGCGCTGCAGGGGGATGCCGGCACGGCGCTGGCAGGCGATCTCATCGGATCCGATCAGATTTCCGTCGGGCCGGGAAAATCCTCATCCAAAACCATCACCGTCGAGCCGGACGCGACGGCGCTGGGCTTCGTTGCACTGATCCGCGAGCCTGGCGGCAGGAACTGGCGGACAACCAAGTCGGTATCGCCTGGATCAAAATTCACGATCAATGTCACGCTTGGCAGCGGCGGCATTTCCGCCTAGCGGCCAGGGCAAGGGGAGCTCAATGCAGAGAGTAGCGGCATGAGCGATGCAAACAGGGTGCTATGGTCCGAAGGGCTTTTCCTGCGGACCCAGCATTTCCAGCAGCAGGATCGCTTCTTCGAGGCGACGGTGCGCGGCGCGTTGCAGGCCGGGCAATTGCATACGTTCGGCTTTCAACAGCTGACGCTGGACCAGGCATCGCTGGAGGCCGGCCAGATTTCGATTCTGTCCGCACGGGGCATCTTTCCGGATGGGACACCTTTTTCCATTCCAGACATGATGGACGCACCGCGCCCCCTGCAGGTCACCCCGGACACGGGCGCCGGGTCGGTGCTGGTCGCCTTGCCGCTGGAGCCTCCCGGCGGTGTCGGCTTCGATCCTGCGCACGCCGCCCCCTCGGGAGCGCGATATCATGGACGGATCGTTTCGGTGCGTGACGCTGTCCAGGGCGGATCAGATCCTGAAGAAATCGAAATTGCCCGTCCGCAAGCGTTGCTGCTGGCGCCCGGCAAGTCGGTCGGTGGCTATACAGCCTTGCCTATAGCTGACCTCAAGGGGGTTCGAGCTGACGGTGGCGTCTCCCTGGACGAGACCTTCCTGCCACCGACATTGGTTACCGGCGCGGTCGCCTGGTATCGGCAATTGCTTCTGGAGGTCGTGACAGGCCTCGATCAGATCGCCGAGGCGCATGGCAAGATGGTCATGGGTGGGCCTGGGCGTAGCGTCGAAGATCTGCTGATGCTCAATCTCGCCAATGCGGCGCGTCCGCGGCTGGCCCACATGCTGGCGCAGGATGTCTTCCATCCGGCCGAGCTTTACCTGGAGCTTGCCGGGCTCGCCGGTTCGATGGCGACATACGGATCGAGCGCACGGCGGTTGGGCGAATTGCCCGCCTACGATCACATGGCGCCAGGCCCCGCCTATTCGGCGCTGGCGGATGCGCTACGCTCGCTCATCCTCAGCCTGCGTTACATCGAGCCGAAATCGCGTGCGCTGCCGGTCATGCGGCATTCGACCAATGTCTGGAAAATCCGCATCGACAATCCGAAGCTGCTGGTGGCCAGCCGGATCGTCATCCGGGTTGGTTCGGAGCTGTCGGAGGACGCGCTGCGCAAGATATTCGTCAATCAGGCGACCGTCGGGTCGGCCGACCAGTTCGAGGGCCTGTGGAAATCGCGTTTGCCCGGTATTCCGCTGAAACCGCTTCATTCCCAGCCGCGCGAGATTCCCTACGATGGCGATCGCTTATGCCTTGAGCTGGACCAGAAAAGTGAGCACTGGGCGTCGCTGCTCGATGCTCCCGGCTTCGTCATCGGCGTTTCGGGCGTGTTGCCAAGCGAGCCGCAGGTGGACTGTTACTCGGTGAACAGGTGAGATCATGAGCCGCGATGATCCGTTCGGACTGTCGGAGGATCGCGAACGCACTCGCATTCGATTGACCGGCGCGCCGATGCCGCGGCCGATGGCGCCGCTCTTGCCCGGCGCCGTGGTGAAACGGTCCCGCACCCATCCGAACGCACTCGTCAACGCATTCGCGCCGCTGCTCGAATTCGCTCCCGAGCTTGAGAGTGCGCTGCCGCCGGACAATCCGGAAGCTTTGCGCACGCGATTGCTCGAAGAACTGGTTCGGGCACGCGACACGGCAATGTCGGGAGGGTCCTCAATGGAGCGGGCGGACCAGGCGGCCTGGGTCGTGGCTGCCTTGCTCGACGACCTGGCTCTGAACACGCCATGGGGCGGTGCCAGCGCTTGGCCGCGGCAGCCGCTCGTGGTCATGCTGCGGGGCGATGTCGATGCCGGCACGCAGTTCTTCACGCGTCTCGACGAACTTGAGCGCCATCCGAACCGGGATCGCGAATTGCTGGAGCTGCAGTATGACTGCATGGCGCTTGGCTTCCGCGGCAAATATCGCGTACCAGGCCGGTCGGGCGACCGCTCGCTCAATGCCGTTCGCGTAGCGGCGGCACGCTTCCTGCGCGATGCCGACGCCGAAGGCGCTCCACTGTCGCCAAACTGGAAAGGCGTGATCGCATCCGACGAGCCGCAGCGCTTCATCGTTCCGATCTGGGTTATGGCGCTCGGCGCGGCGGTTGTCGCCACGGCAATCCATGTCGGGCTCTCGATGGGACTGAGCGGCCAGGCGGTCGAGCTTTCCGCACTTGTTCGCGCGCTGCCGCCACCCGCGCGCGGCGACATCACCCGCACGTCGCCCAAGGTCGATGCCCCGCCGCCAGAGAAGGTGGATTTTGCGCTGTTGCCGGAATTTCAGGCTGGGGCGCCCGCCGATCTCAAATCTGCCCTCAGCGGCACCGAGAGCGTTTCGCTGGCCAAGGTGATCATCCAGGCCTCCAACCCCGAACTGTTCCAGTCGTCGCGGCCGCAACTGACCGAAGGCTTCGAGCCCCTGATCGGGTCGATCGCCAAGGTGATCCTCGCCAATCAGGAGCTGATCGGAAACATCACCGTGGTCGGTCATACCGACAGCGTTCCCCTGCAAAAGACCAATCCGCTGTCGACCAACCAGCGGCTGTCCGAGGCTCGCGCCCAGACGATCGCCGATATGCTGGTCCAGAACGGAGTGCCACGGGACCGCGTCCATTCCGAGGGCCGCGCGGCCACCGATCCAGTGGCCACCGACAGCACGCGCGAGGGGCGGGCGTTGAACCGCCGCGTCGAGGTGCTCGTCGAAAAGAGGTTGTGAGATGTTCATCCTGCGCTTCCTCTGGGCGGTCCTGACATCGCGCTGGCTGTGGACGCTGATCGGCCTCACGCTGCTTTCCCTGGTCATCTGGGTGTTCGGTCCGATCGTCAGGGTCGGTCCCTACGAACCGTTCGCCTCTGACAACGTGCGGATCGTCATCATCGCGCTGCTGGTCATCTTATGGCTGATCTGGCTGATCGTCGCCCAGCGCCGGGCGATCCGCGCCAACCGCATGTTCGTCGCCGAGATTGCCGCGCCCGTGGTGGAAAAGCCGCTCAGCCCCGGCGAAGAGAATGTCGCGGCCGTCGGTGCCAAATTCGCCGAGGTGATGGCCGAACTGAAGCGCCGCAAGCTGGGCGGACGAAAGTTTCTACGCGAAATGCCATGGTATGTGATCGTCGGGCCGCCGGCCACCGGCAAGACCACGGCCTTGCGGCAGTCCGGACTGAACTTTCCGATCGACCTCACCGACGACCTGCAGGGGGTCGGCGGCACGCGCAACTGCGACTGGTTCTTTTCCGAACACGCTGTTCTGATCGACACCGCCGGCCGCTATGTCCAGCAGGAGAGCCAGCCGGATGTGGACGCTGCGGAATGGCTGGGCTTCCTCGACCTTTTGAAGAAGCACCGGGGCCGCCGCGCGCTTAACGGCGTGATCGTCGCGCTTTCGATCGACGTGCTTTCGGAGGGCGATGAAGCCATCAAGGCGCACGGCCGCAAGATCCGCCGCCGGTTGGCCGAACTCAACGACCGGCTCCAAATCCGCCTTCCAGTCTATCTGATGCTGACCAAGGCCGATCTGATCAAGGGTTTCGAGGCTTTCTTCGGCGGCCTGTCCACCGCCTCGCGCGAACAGGTGTGGGGAACGACCTTCGCGCTGGAAGCCCGTGTCGATGCCAAGACCGTCGAACGGGAAATTTCGACGCTGGCGACGGAACTCGAGCGGCGGCTGGTGCCGCGCCTGGAGGATGAGGAAAAACTCGCCGCCCGTGCCGAGATCTTCAGGTTTCCCGCCCAGCTGTCCAGCCTGTCCGAACCGATCCAGGTGCTGATCGAGGCGATGTTCGGCGAAAGCCGGTATGAAGAGGTCGCCTGGCTGCGCGGGCTCTATCTGACATCGGCGACGCAGGAAGGAGCGCCCATCGACCGGCTGACAGCGGCGCTGTCTTCTTCCTTCGGCCTTCCCCCACGGCGGGCCCTGCCCGCGCAAAGGGTCGAGAAACGCAGCTTCTTCCTGAAAAACCTGCTCACCGAAGTCATCTTCAAAGAAGCGGGCCTCGGTACGTTCGACCCGCTGGCGCAACGCCGCCGCGCCTGGATCTGGCGGGGTGCGGCGGCTGGATGTGCGGCAGCGGCCCTGTTGGCCGGTGCGGTGTTCACCTGGTCCTATTACGACAATCGCAATGCCATCTCGGCTCAGGCGGGCCAGTTCGAAGCGCTGCAAATGCCGCTGACCTCCGCCGCCGCAACCCCGGCATCGGTGGAGCAGCCCGCCATGGACGGCGCGCTCGATGCGATGGACGCGGTTGCGAATGCCCGGACGGCACCGCCGGGCGCCGCCCAGGACCTGCTGGGGCCATCGGCCTCGGCGGAACTGACGCGGGCACAGACCGACACCTACGACCACGCGCTGCGCAACATCCTCGAGCCACGCATGGTCGCACTGCTCGAGGCAACTATGTGGCGGCAGATCCGCGACCCGGATTTTATGCTGGGCGCACTGAAGACCTATCGCATGATGACGGGTCTGTCGCAGATGGACCCGGATTTCGCCCAGAACTGGTGGGTGAACAGCCTACCCGAATTCGCCGCCGCGGCACCATTTCCGACCGCCGATGCCGAAGAGCATCAGCTTGCCGGCATCCGCCGGATGACGGTCGACGAAAGCTATGTCGCGCCCGACCAGGCCCTGGTTGCCGAAGCGCTGAAAACCGTGTGCACGATTTCGTTGCCGGCACGCGCCTACAAGCAGTTGCTGGCCGATCCGGCAGTGGCCGGGCTCAAGGAGTGGATCCCGGCGAATTTCGCCGGGCCCAACGGTGGCAAGGTGTTCGCGCGTCGCTCCGCCAAGACGCTTCGCGTCGGCGTTTCGGGGGCGTTCACCTACGCCGGCTTCCATGACGCCGTTCTAGACCGGGTCGAGGATGTGGCAGCTCAGGCGGCCCTGGATCGGGCAGTCTTCGCTGGCGGCTGCTCCGAGAACTCCGAAACCTCCGTATCGGCACTGTCGGAGGACATCCTGAAGCTCTATTACGACGACTATATCGCGCAGTGGGACAGCTTCCTGCGCGATATGAGGCTGGCGCCGTTGACCGATCTCAATGTCGCCAGTGAGAATCTGAAGGATCTCTCCAGCGCCGATTCAGCATTGAAACGCCTGCTCACCGCAGTCGTTCAGGAGACCGACCTTACCCGGTCCGATGAAGCGCCGGCCGACGACAAGGCTGCGGCCAAGGGCGGCTCGAAACTGCTCGGCAAACTCGGCAAGCTTGGCAAGATCGTGAAAACGGGAGCAAAGCTGCTTCCACGTGCGGGCTCAGCCGACGAAGTAGATCTTACCGGCAATCTGGTGGCCGAGCACTTCAAGCCACTCAAGGGTGCAATCGCCGAGGTCGACGGCCAGCCCCCGGCACTCGACGCCGCAGTGGTGGCTCTGACGGCGCTGTCCAACGTGCTGCAGACGGTCACGGCCAATCCCGACCCCCAGGACGCCATCAAGAAGCAGGGCGGCCTCGCCGAGCTGACGGGGGCGGTCGCCAGGCAAGCGCAGATCCTGCCCGACCCGATTGACGACTGGCGCGGCGGTGTCGCCGGCGACACCAGCGGGTTGACACAAAAGGCGGTCACCTCGGAACTGAACGCCATCTGGCGCGCCGACATCCTGCCCTTCTGCCAGGCGGCGCTGACCGACCGCTACCCCTTCAGCCCCGATAGTGCGGTGGACGTCAACGTCCGTGATTTCGCCCGCCTGTTCGGACCGGCCGGGCTGATCGACGGTTTCATTAACGACCACCTGATCAACTATGTCGACATGACCAGCCAACCATGGAAATGGCGCGCCGATTTCGGCCTCGATGCTTCGGCGCTGGCGGCGTTCGAGCAGGCCAGGCACATCCGCGACGATCTGTTTCCCGGTGGGACCGGACCGGTGATGAGCTTCACGCTCGAACCAAAGGATCTATCTCCCAACGTGACGCGCGTCACGCTCAATCTCGATGGCCAGAGCCTCGTCTACTACAACAACGCGACGCGGCCGCAACCGATGACCTGGCCCGGCAAGGACGGCACCGGGGTCATCTCACTCGCCTTCCAGCCGATCGACGGATCGCCCGAAATCCTCCTCAACGAGACCGGCAGCTGGGCCTGGCTGAGGATGCTGCGTAGCGGCCGTTTCGCAGGAACTTCGCTGACTGATGTCTACAGCCTACGCCTGGGCACGAAGGGAATGTGGGCCGATTTCGAGCTCAAGGCGGCAAGCGTCGAAAACCCCTACAACCTGCAAATGTTCAAGAAATTCTCATGTCCGCCGCAGATATGACAACCGGCTTCTTCGGCAAGATCCCGGCGACCGGAGATTTCGTCGCCTGGAACCTGCCGCGCACCTTTATCGACCGCTGGGACCGCTGGATGTCGATGGAATTGCTGGCGCGGCCTGATGAAGGGGAACTCGATTCACGAGTATGGCGCTTCACCGTGCCCGCGGCGATTTTCTGTGAACAGTCTTGCGCAGGCGTCTGGCGCATGAGCGAGGATCGCGTCGGGCGAAGATATCCGTTCGCGATCGTGGCGATAGGGCCGGTACCGGACATGGCCGCCCCATGGTTCGACGAGATTCATGAAATCGCCCGTGCCGCAATCGACCAGGGGTGGCTGGCGGCGGCCATCGAAGGAAAGCTGGCTGCTATAGCAGCGCCGGTTGCGAGTCCGTTGGAGGTCGACTTGGTCTTTTGGAGCGATGACTGGGAAGTGAAGGAATTCAGGTTCCGAGACATTCATGACCTGGCGGCCAATGCGTTGCCGGCAATGCGCGCGGCACCGATGCAGACGGAGATATTCTAGACATGGCGATTACCGTCTTTGCCGAGAAAATGGGACTGTTCCACAAGGGAAGCGGTGGCAAGGGTATAGCGCCCGGTGACGTTTGCCTGTCGCCGCCGCCGCCGCCCGCCGGACCGGTTCCGGTTCCGTATGTCAACATGATGTCGGCATCCGACCTGATCAAAGGAAGCAAATCGTTCAAGGCGGATGGAAACCCGACCGCGTTGGAGAACGCCTCGGAAGTCTCGATGAGCACCGGCAACGAGCCTGCGACGCCCGGCCTTGGCGCAGGTGTGATCACGCACAAGATCAAGGGCAAGGCCGCTTTCATGCTTTGGTCTTTCACCGTCAAGGTGGAGGGCAAAGGGGTTTGCCGCCACGGCGATATGGTGGGTCAGAACGAGGCGAGCGACCCCTGCAATGGGCTCGACGGCGCGGCTTTGGTCTCGCTTCTCGCAGCTATCCCGGCGGACGCCAAGGGTAAGAAATGCCCGCCCTACAAGCGCTCCGAGCATGCGCCCGATATCACCTCCGAACAGGATGACGAAGTTCACGGCGAGGATTGCTGGGAATGCGGCGGGAAATGGCTGCCGTCCGAGGACGACTACAAGACGGCCGGACGCGGCAAGTTCGCAAATCGTGACAAAGCGGCCATGACGCCCGATCACCAACCGCCAATGAAGACCGCATGGGAAAATGGCGCGTGTCATCTGCCTGAACCGCCGCCCGCCGACCCTTCCGGGTTCAAGAAGCATTTCGCCAAGCCCGAATGTGTGAAACCGCATTGCCGGAAATGCGCTTGTTCGCAGGGCGGTAACACGAACGGCATAATTGCCGAACATGCACGAACGCTGGCCAAGATGATGTGAGGAAAGACGATGGACGAAACGCTTCAAGCCATTCAAGCCTCCTACATCAGCGAGCTGAAGAAAGAGATTCCGAGGATTAAAAAGTGGTGGACGAAAAGCCTGAAGGAGAACACGGAAAAGAGTTATCCCGACAAGCTTGTTGTGGACTTCGATCTGCGTTGGCCGTCGGGAATGGGGGGGCATCCACGCCTGATCGAGATCTTCAGGAGATATTTCCTGGCTGCCGAGGCCCGCAATCTGGAATTGGAGGAAGCTGGCAGACGATATGAAGAGAAACCGGTCGTGGAAGAATGGGGAGTCGATACAGAACCGGCGTCGCGTGAAAACGTGCCTCCGATTGACCTTCTCCTCAACGATCTTGCCAGTGAGCACCAAGACCTCCACCGTGTGATGCGAACCATGCAGTTCATTCCAATGGGAATGAAGGATGGAGAAATCGTCTAAAATGGCCCTGGAAACGATTCACAACGTGGAGAAGGGCCTATCCAGGCTCTATTGTTCGCCGACCGACGTCGACACCCTGCTCCGGCAGGGCGCGGCCAAACCTTTGGCCGAAGCAGGCTCAGACCATCGGCAACTCTTCAGCGAATATCTTGAGGGCCTGAGCATAGTCTATCCAATTGCCGCAGAATGGTGGTCGGGCCTGATCGATGCACAGGCGCGTGAAAACAGCCAGGAACGGGACAGCGCGGTGCGGATGGCCTTTTTGCGCCGTGTTGCCGGCCCGGCATCCGATCCTCAGTTCGTTGCGCTGATCCGTGAATTCTGGCTTCGGTGCGTGGCGCTAAACGCGTCCTTGGCCGAAGGCGACAAGGTGCCGCCTCAGGTACTCCTGTTAGGATGGCTCGTGGAAGCAGAGCGCAGCGATTTCGTTTGTCTCGTCACGTGTATGCCCTATTGGCCGATCGGTCTCGACGCGAAGGGAAACTGGTGCTGACCAATGGCGTTCAACGTTTGGCTCGAAAACCGAACACCTTTTGAAGCCGCCACGAACGTTCAGGTCGACCTGAACGGTCAAGAAGTTCTCGTCGCCATCTTCTCGGCAAGCTTTTCCCCGTCGGACAATGGCCAACTTATTGCTGCTGAAGAACAACTTCCTGTCGCGCTCTGCGACACCTGGTTCGGAGACCCGGCATCGTCCTCAACCCGCTATGAGGCCGATATCGTTCCGGTCAAGCCAGCGGCGGAAATTATCATTATTGGCACCGCGCATGCGCCGAATGGAAAGCCGGTCCGCGAGATGCAGGCCGGGTTCATGTTCGCCGGTTTGCGAAAAGTGCTTAATGTCGTTGGCGATCGGATTTATGATGCCGGCAGTTACTCCCAGCCCCGACCATTCAACAGCATGCCTATCGTCTATGAGCGTGCCTATGGCGGGACAATTCCGAACGGTCCGATGGACCGGCGCAATCCATTGGGAGTGGGCTATCGACATGCCGCCTCTGCCGATCCCGAGGTCCGAACGCAAGCCCCCAACATCACGTATCCCGATGAACCATTCACAAGCCCTTCGGATCGGCCACGGCCGGCGGGGTTTGGTCCGCTCGGCCGCTCCTGGTTGCCCCGTCTGCCTCTGGCGGGGACCTATGACGAAGCATGGCTCGCCTCGCAGTGGCCCTTGCCGCCCAAGGATTACGATGTCCGCTACAATCTTTGTACGCCGTCGGACCAGCATTTGCCCGAAATCAGTGGTGGAGAAAATGTCGCGATCGTTGGAATGACGCCAAGCGGGCGCTGGGATTTTCGTATTCCAAAGGTCGTGGCACCGATCAAGCTCATATATGCAGACCGGGTGGAAGAGAGAGTCTTTCGACCAGATACGGTACTGATCGAGCCCAACCTTTCCAGGGTGACGCTCAAGGCACGGCTTGCCATCGTTACACGCCGTAGTGCCAAGCCGCTGTTGCAGATCGCCTTCGGTCATGTGACGCCCGGCTACATTCTTGCTGTGCGCAGGCGCAAGGCTTATGTCCATCCTGGCAAAGGGGCGCCACCGCAGCCCCAAGCCTGGTCGGCATGAAGCGCCCCTTGTATATCGCCGGATGCGGTGCGGTCACGGCGGCTGGACTCGATTCCCGCCAAACCCTGGCCGCCATCCGTGCAAATCTGAGCGCGGTCGAAGTCCAGGGCTTTTTCAATCTTGGTTTGAGCCAGGTGGTTTCACGCATACCGGCGCATCATGAATTGCGAAAGACTCACGCAGCATGGCTGATAAACATGGCCTCCCGTGCCATAGGCGAGGCGCTACGGACCGGCACGGTCGGCTCAGAGGCGACGGCCATCCTTCTTACTCCTCCGGAGAGTTTTCGCGATCACCCAGCATATGCCGACATTCCCGTCTCCGGCTTTCTTGCGGCCATGATCGGGGCGACCGGCAATCGCTTCCATTCCGCCTCACGTGCGATCGATGGCGGCGCGGCCGCCACCTTAAGTCTTCTCGATCAAGCTGTGGAATTGTTGGAACGGCAAGACGTCGGACAGGTTCTGCTTGGCGGCGTCGACAGTCTGATCAACGACGCCGATCTTTCCCGTCTCAGCCAAACTGGCCGCCTCAAGGGTCCGGATAACCCGCAAGGCTTGGTGCCTGGCGAAGCCGCGACTTTTGTCCGACTGACACTAGAGCCGAAGGGAAAGGCTGCCATACAGGCTGCCATCCTTGGGGTTGGCACGGCGCAGGAAGGCGACAGCGTTCTATCGGATCGCTTTAGCCAGGGGCGGGCAATGCTTGGCGCCTTGCGCGACGCGGTGATCGGCTCAAGTCGGTCCGAACCCGACATCAACTTCATCGTCAGCAATGGCAATGGCGAACGCTACAGCGGCTGGGAAATGATGATCGCCCATCCTCGTTTCTACCGTACCCGCCGCGAGATTCTGCCTACCGCCTATCACGCAATGACCGTCGGCGATATCGGGGCTGCCGGCGGAGCGCTGGCTCTGGTGCTCGCGGCCGACAGCTTCTTGAACGACTATGCGCCGGGGCCGACCGCCATCTGTGAGGTGGCCTCCGAAGGGGGACTACGCGCCGCCGCGGTGCTGACCCGGATGAACCGCGGCTGAACTCACATCCAGGCCGGGAAGCGGCGCGTCCTGCGCCAATCGGCCAGAGGCGCGTCCGGCTCGGCGAGTGCTGCGCGCAACGCATCCAGCCGAAGCCTGCGCATCGAATGGAATGGCTCGTGATTGCGCCCACCGCGCGCCTCGTCCCACCATGCCGCCACGCGATCCGCGACCGGAAGCGGGCCGTCCGTCAGGGATTCAAATTCCTTGCCGAGCACGGCCGGGTCTATCGTGAACAGGTCGGTATCATTGAAATCCACATCGAAAAGATCGCGCAGCGCCAGCCCGGCGGCGAAGACAAGCTCTGGCTCACGCATCTTGGCGATCAGCCAAGGCATGACTGACCGGTCGCCAAAGAGGCTGATTGCCGCTGTCGCGATGGCGCGCAAGGCAGGCTGCTTCAGGCGGTCCTGCAACCAGCCCCTGCCGGTCTTCAGCGGCGTCGTCAGAAGGCGCATCTCGATCGCCGCGGGCGCGAGGCTCGGCTCTGCCAGAACGATCCGGTCGAGTACCGGGTGAGCCGAGCGCGCTTCGCCAAGAAGGCAAGCCGCAAGGGCGGCCGTCAGGCGTTCCTTCGGCGTGTCGCCGTCAAGTCCAGCCAGGACTGCCGGAAGAAGATCGCGCCGTTTGAGTCCGCCGGCGAGCCGATACGCACGTCGGCGTACGCCGGCGTCGCGGTTGACCAGCAGATCATCAAGGCGCGCGCCAGGATCAACGCGATGATGCCAGAGCGCCGCGAGACCGAGCCTAGGCAGTAGCGTGTCGCGCGTGTCCAGCCATTCGGCTACGAACGGGCGTAGATTTTCGCGCGGTGCGCGCGCGATTGCGCCGGACAGGCTTGACACGCCAACCTCGCCCAGGCCGGCGACGGCCTCGATCGCCGATGCCACAGCCTCGGCGTCGCCCCAACGCAGCGAGAGCGCGCCGAGGACGAAAAGCTCGCCAGGTTCTGGATAATCGGCGAAATGCGCCTGTGCCGCTTCCCAGCCGGCCTTGCCGGCAGCCATGAGCCCTTCGAGATTGGCTTCGAGACGCTGGTCGATGCGGCCGATGTCCGTCTCATCGAGGATTGGCCCGTCGATTTCCCGACAACGGCGATGCCAGAGGAAAGCCGCATCTCCGGCGTGCTGATCCACTATGGCAGCGATCGTCGCGACGCGATGCATCGGCAATGCCTCAGTTGAGATGCACGGCCCCGCCGCGAATACGGTTGGTCCCACTCGCCTGGCTGGTCAACTGGGTGCCGCGAATGGTGATATGCCCATCCTTTTCCAGGATGATCGACGCCAGGCCGCAGCGCAATTCTATGCGCTGATTGCCAGTTATGGATACCCGTTTGCCGTCCCGGATGATCTGTGGATCCTTGTTCTTGCGCACAGGTTCGACAATGCGGCCGACGACGAGCGGCCGCTGGGGGTCGCCGCCCTCGAAAAGCAAGGCCACTTCCGAGCCGACGGCGGCGGCGTCCAGTTCGGCAAGGCTGCGCGCTGGGATCGCGGTCTGGCGAGGATTGCCGACAAACACAACCAGCGGCGCGCCGTCAGCGAAGCCGATGAGCAGTCCGATGACGACACCGTCAATGCGATCAATCACCCTCATCATCAACCCCTCAATTGTTGTGGATGTTACTTCCCTTGACTTTGACATCGCCCGACGCCTTCACCGTGATGTCGCCGCTGCCTTTGATTGTGATGTCCTTGCCGACGATCGCGATGGTGCCATCTTTCTTCAAGGTGATTGACGCGTCTCCGCAGATAAGTGAAAGCTCATCCTTGGCATTGACCAGCAGCTTCTTGCCGACGTTGATGACGCCATCTTCGCCGATGTCTACCTCGCTCTTCTTTGCGATTTTGAGTGCTCGTCCGCCACCGACTTCCGTAGAGTCATCAGCACCGATCTTGCCGCTGCGGGCCGCGCCGATTTCAAAGTTTTGGGCGGCGCCGACCTTGATGTTCTGATCCGCCCCTATCTGAACATTTTGGGCGGCACCGATCTCCCAACTATCGGACGTCCCGACGCTATGGCTCTGGCTCGAACCGACGCTCACGCTGCGCGTTGCGCCGATCGTATTTGTCTGCGGACCGCCAACTGTGCGGGTCTCGGCGGCACCGACGGAATCAACGCGAGCGGCGCCCACGGTAACAGTCTGGACAATCCCTACCGTCTGCGAATGATTGGCGTCTATATTCTCCGTCGAATTCGACACGACATGGATGGTCTCGTTGGCCATGACCGTCAACGAGCGATTGGCGCCCACCGTCTCGGTGTCGTTCGAGCCTATGTTCGTCGTCTGGTCGACGCCGACCTTGACCGTCTTGTTGTTGCCGACGTCCTCGTCCAGGTTGTGGCCGACGGAGTGCTTGGCGTCGTGGTCGATGCGGTCGGATTGGTCGTGCTGGACCAGCTTGGTGCGGTCATGCTTGATCAGAAGGTGGTGGTCCTTCTGCGCCTGGAAGTTGACCAGTTCGGAGCCGGCCTTGTCCTCGAACATCAGCTCGTTGTAGCCGCCACCGCCTTTGGAGGAGTCCGACTTCCAGCCCGATTGGGTGGCGCTGCCCGGCAGGCCGTAGGGCGGCATCTGCGAGGCGTTGTAGACCCGGCCGGTGATGATCGGCAGGTCCGGGTCGCCTTCAATGAAGTCGACGATCACCTCCTGGCCGATGCGCGGGATCTGGATGAAACCCCAGCCGCTGCCGGCCCAGGTCTGCGAGACCCGCACGAAGCAGGAGCTGTTCTGGTCCTTCTTGCCCAGACGGTCCCAATGGAACTGCACCTTCACCCGCGCGTATTTGTCGGTGAATATTTCCTCGCCGGATGGACCGACCACCGTCGCCGTCTGGGGGCCGCGCATGATCGGCCGTGGCGTGATCCGAGGTGGACGATAGGGCAAGGCGGTCGGCGCCAGGCCGAGGATCACCTTGAAGTTCTCGCTCTCGACGTCGGCATGGGCTCTGTAGCCCGGATCGAACAGCCGGTATTCGGCGCTGACCACCAGATACTCCTGGTTCTGATCCTCGCGCGGAAAGCTATCCAGCTTGAACGTGCAGCCCGAATAGAGGCCGCGCACGGTGCCGACAGCGGCGATGCGCTGGTGCACAGCCTGAATTTCCTCGCGCCGGATCGCGGCCAGGCTGTCGCCCCGGCCCGTTTCGAGATGTGCGCCGGGCTGGCGGTAGTTCTCGCCCGCAGCCTCCTTGTGGCTGAACGGCTGGGCCGACTTGGCCATGAGGTCGGCGCCCGGCTTCGTGAAATCATAGTCGGTGTGGGCATAGGCGCCTGGGCGCACCGAACTGCCTGGAATCCATTCGGTGATGTATTCGACATCACGCCGGGAACCCTGACCTTCAAAGTTATAGAGCACTTTCTCATAGCCCGGCGCAGGCTTCAGCTTACTCATCGCATCGGCCAGGACAAGCGTGTGCTTGCCGTCATCATGCTCGAAGAAATACAGGATGCCTTCATGCTCCAGCAGCCGCTGCACGAAATCCAGATCGGTTTCGTCGTACTGCACGCAATATTCGCGCGGGGGATAGGCCCCTTGCAAGCGCAGATCGAATTCCGCGATACCGTATTTCTTGAAGATGTCCTTGACGATATCGACGACGCTCTTGTTCTGGAAAATACGGCAATCGGTGGTGTTGCCGAGAAACCAGAGCCACGGCCTGATGACCGCCTCATAGTAGGCCAGCCGATCTTCCAGCCGGGTGAGCCGGAACTCGGAGACGATGCCGCTGAACCAGCGTTTCGGGTCGGATTCACCTTCGATCGAGAGCGGCCCGCCCAGCATCTTCAACGGATCGATATCGGCATCGGTGCTCACGAACCCGACCGTGTAGGCAAAACAACGGCTGATCTCATCGCGTCCGACAAGATGCGTGAAGGTCAACAGCTCGGAGCCAACCGGTGTCTTCACAACGGTGGCACGTTCATTTGGCATGGGTCGAGCCCCTCCTGGACGCGGCCGCCAATGTGATGGATTTGAAGTTCCCGCTATACTAACGACATCACGTTCAGGAACTTCTTAAATCCGCCACGCCAGGCCATGTTGAGCCTACCACATGTTTTCCCGCCGGCCAAAGAGGACAGGCGGCGACAGAAACCTAAAGCGTGTCGCGTTTGATCGGATTCATGCGCTGCGCTTAGGATCTTTGTTTCATGCATGTCGTTCTCCCAAAACCGAGGTCACTTTGGGCGACATGCATTAACCAGCCGATTCATAGGCTTGAAACGCTGCTGTCCTGTTTTACCTGCAAGCTGCTAGAATGGTGGAGTATCGATCAACGATCGACGGCGATCTTGGATGTACATCAGTCTGCAAATCAACAATGTCGACGCCTTGCCCGCTGGTGCCTCGACCAGCTACGCGGCGCGTGATCGCGGCTTCGAAATCGGACGCGATGGTTGTGACTGGAGCTTGTCGGACCCCGACAAGTTCATCTCGGGCCGGCACTGCGAGGTTCGATACGAGGCCGGCGCATTCTGGCTGCACGATATCTCGCGCAACGGCACCTTTATCAATGGATCGAGCCAGCGCATGACCAACCCGCATCGGCTGGGCGATGGCGACCGGATGCTGATCGGTCGCTATGTCGTCTTGGTGTCGATCGACGAGGAGCGCGCCACGGCAGGCTACCCCAGCCATGGTCAGACGCAGCGGGACATGCCGGTCGCGACAAGCCGATCGCTGGAATTCGGCGAGGGGCCTTTCTTCGATCCTGCACAGCAACGGTCCGGCCAACACATTCCAGCGCCGACATTCTCGTCGCCCCCCACCCCCCTGCCCTTGATCGGAAACGAGATGCTGCGGGAGATCGCGATCGGAGCCGGCATTTCGCCGGAATTGCTTCAATTGCGCGACCCGCATGAAGTTGCCGCCGAAATTGGCGCGGTCCTGCGGGCGGTGGTCGAGGAACTAACGTTGCTGCTGAAAGCACGCGCGGCCGCGAAAATGCTGGCCAAGAGCACGCAACGAACGATGATCAGCGCCGCCGACAACAATCCGCTGAAGTTCGTTCCAGGAACCGACGACATCCTCGAAATCATGTTCGCCCGTCGCAGGGCCGGCTATCTTGATGCCAGGCGCAGTATCGAAGATGCATTCCGCGATCTCAAGACGCACGAATTCGCTACCTATGCCGCCATGCAAGCCGCGCTCTCCCGGCTGCTTGACGATCTGTCACCCGAGGCGATCGGCAGGAAACTCCCGCCTACGTCGTTTACATCCAAGAAGAGCCAGGCTTGGGACGCCTATGTCGCGACATGGCGGACCATGGAGGAGGCACATGAAAACGGCATGCTGGACATCTTCCTGGCCTATTTCAGCGAGGCCTACGCCAAAGCCGACAAGCAAAAATAGGCGATCCCAGGAAACGCGTGGCACGGCAGTCGCGAAGAAAAGTCTATCCGAAGCCCAGCATCCGGTTCCAATCGACAATTTCTGAGATTACGATCGCATGCGACAGTTCGCCAAGCGGGTAAGACTCATTGACCTGGGGGTCTGCGGCAAATGTCATGCTACGGCGGGATAGCGTTCTCTAGAGCGGTTCACCGTTTCACGGAAACGGCGAACCGCTCTATCTCTTTGTTTTGTCGCAATTTCGGCCGGAAAACCGTTTCACACTTTTCCTGGAATTTCTTTTGCCAACCTTCCGAACACGGCCACGGCCGGCCGGGGCTGCCTTTCCTTTACCTGACCAGAAACCGTCTTGCGCCTGTCTTGCCCAATCGCGGGTACCCCGTCTGCACGGACGATCGGCGATGAGTTCGAAGGACGACCCCTTCGGCCCGGCGGGCAAAACCGTCATTCGCGCAAATCCGCGGCGCACGCAAAAATCGCCGCCAGCTCCTGAGCAACCCGTCGCGGACGGAGACCAACCCTCTAGGGCCAAGGATTCAACCGTGTTCGATCCTGGTGTCGTGCGGCCGCCGGGCTGGGCATCCGGAACCGTCATCTATCAAGGTCCAGCCTTGGGTACCGCGGCAGGCACCAGCTCTTCCGCCGCCGCGCCAAAGCCAGCCATCGAGCAGGCGATGCTGCTCGGCGCCGCCGACATCGTCAAATACACCGCGGCAAACCCTATTCTCGCCGCGGCGGCACCTTTGCTGATGCTGCTCGGGCAGCTCAGGCTCATGCCGGTCGAAAGACAGGCGGAGCCACTGGCGGAGCATGTCACCGAGGCGATTGAAAAATTCGACCGGACAGTGGAGAAGTCAGGCGTTGCCGAAGAGGATGCGCGGATTGCGAAATTCGCCCTCTGCGAAACCGTCGACGATCTCATCGGCAACCTGCCCTGGCCCAGGAGTGACGACTGGGCGCAACACAGCATGCTGGGGCAGTTCTTCCACACCGAGCGCACCGGCGCAGGTTTCTACGAAGCATTGAACAAGATACTGGCCAATCCCGAGACGCACTACGATCTGCTCGAACTGATGCATGCCTGCCTGTCGCTGGGTTTCGAGGGCCAGTATCGAGGCGTGAAGCGCGAAGACAACAATCTCGAGCGCGTTCGACGCGACGTCTACGAGACGCTTCGCTACTTCAGAGCGCATGCGGGTGAAGACATCTCGCCGCACTGGCAGGGCCTGGCGGCGACGATGGCACAGTCATCGGCCCGCCTGCCACTTTGGGTCGTCGCGGCGGCGGCGTCGGTGCTGCTGACAGCGGCGTTCTTCGCATTGCGGGTCTTTATCACCAATGAAGGCGACGCCGCCGCGGGTGAATTGCTGGCACTCAACCCATCGACGTCAGTTGCCATCGAGCGCGCCAGCGTGGCGCCATTGGCCGAGCCGGCGAAAGTCACCCCACCCACGGCCACCGTGCAGATCGACCGTATTCGTGCGGCGCTGGCCAAGGACGTCGAAGGCGGCGGGCTGACCATCGGCACGAAAGGCGACTTCATCGTGGTGGAAATCAACAATCTGCTGCTGTTCCAGTCCGGCAGGGCCGAGACGAAGCCGGAATTCCAGCCCATTGCCACCGACATCGCCGCGGCTCTGGAGCACGAGCCTGGACCAATCCGGATCGTCGGCCACACGGATAATGTCAAACCGCGAAAGTCGAGCGCCTTCAAATCCAACTTCGACCTTTCCGTCGCCCGGGCGAAGGCCGTGCAAGCGTTGATGGCAGCGAAATTCAGCGATCCCTCGCGACTGACGGTCGATGGCAAGGGCGAGGACGAACCGGTCGCCGACAATGCGACGCCGGAAGGCCGCGCCAAGAACCGCCGTGTCGATGTGATGATCCCCAGGGAGGAAACATTGTGACGGCCCGTTGGAAGCACCCATGACGCGTTGGCTGCTGCGGATATTCAGCGTGACCGCGCTGGGCGGCTTCGCGGCGGCGGTGTGGTTTGCCGGCCCCTCAATCCGGTTCGCCGATAGCCGGCCGCTCGGACCTGCCTGGCTACGCGCGACGATCATTGGTGTAATCGTGGCGACGCTGGCGCTTTTTTACGGGCTGCGTTTCTGGCAGGCGAGGAAGGCGCAAAAAGCGCTCGAAACCGTCATTGCGCACAATGACGACCGTGATGATAATGATGCGCGGGTGCTCGAAGCCCGCATGAATGAGGCCGTGGCGGCGCTCAAACGGTCGAGCGGCAAGCGCAACTTCCTCTACGAGATCCCCTGGTACGTCGTCATAGGCCCGCCGGGTGCCGGCAAGACAACGGCACTGGTCAATTCGGGTCTGAATTTTCCGCTTGCCGGTTCGGGGGACGCCCAACCGGTGGCTGGCATTGGCGGAACACGTGCCTGCGACTGGTGGTTCACCGACCAGGCCGTGCTGATCGACACCGCAGGACGCTACACGACGCAGGACTCTAATGCCGAGAGCGACAAGAAGAGCTGGCTCGCATTCCTGTCGCTGCTCAAGAGATACCGCACCAGACAACCGATAAACGGCGTTATCCTGGCCATCAGCCTTGCCGATCTGATGAGCTTCGACGATCAGCAGCTTGATGCCCACGTCACCGAGATACGCAGCCGGCTGAGGGAAATCCACGAGACGCTGAAAATCCAGTTTCCAGTCTATCTGCTTTTCACCAAGACCGATCTTGTCTCCGGATTCATGGATTACTTCGGCGGTTTCGACGAGTCGCGCAGGCGCAAGGTATGGGGCGCGACATTCCAGACCGCGGAGCGCGACAGGAACATGGCCGCCGGGGCCCCTGCCGAATTCGATGCGCTGGCAAAACGACTGGTGGACGAGATGGCCGACCGCCTCCAAGAAGAGGCTGATCCGGTCACGCGCATCTCCATCTTCGGTTTTCCCGCACAGTTCGGCGCGCTGAGGAGTCGAATTACCAATTTTGTCGCTAGCCTGTTCGATCCGACCCGAAGCCAGGTGAATGTCAGCCTGCGTGGACTGTATTTTTCGTCAGGCACGCAAGAGGGAACGCCTATCGATCAGGTGCTGGGCGCGATCAGCCGCAATTTCGGCGGCAATTCCCGCCCGCACTTTTCCGGAACTGGCAAAAGCTTCTTTTTGCATGATCTGCTGACGGACGTCATTTTTGCCGAATCCGGATGGGTTTCGTATGACAAATCGGCTGCAAGGCGTGCGGCGATCGCCAGACTTTGCGGCCTCGGCGCAATGACGCTGATCGCTGCCGCCGCACTGGGTACGCTCGCCCTGAGCTTTGCGGCCAACCGATCGCTGATAGCCTCCACAACTCTTGCCATGGGCCAGTATCGCGAGACGGCGGCCCCATTGCTCAAGACGGCCACGGTTACCGATGTCGACCTTGAAAACGTCATCGGCCCGCTCGACCAGTTACGCGATCTGCCGGCCGGGTTCGAAACCGGTGACCTGCCGACACCGATCGAAGAGACGTTCGGCCTCAGTCAGCGTGAGAGACTTCTTTCGGCGTCCAAAACGGCCTATCGGCAGGCGCTGGAACGAATGTTCCGATCGCGCCTGCTGATCCAGGCCGAGCGGACGATCCAGGCCAAGATGGCCGATCCCGTCGCGCTCTACGAACCGTTGAAAATCTATCTGATGCTTGGCGGCAAGGCACCGAAGGTCGATGACGCTTTGATCGTTTCCTGGATCAAGCAAGATTGGGAGCAGAACCGATATCCAGGCGAAAACAATCGCGAAGGACGCGACCAGCTCGAAAAGCACCTGCGCGCCATGCTGGCATTGGACGACGCCTACGATCCCGTCTTCGAACTCAACCAGCCGCTTGTTGAAGCCGCTCAACGTTCTCTCGGGCGTATGAGCCTTGCCGATCGAGCTTCGGCTTTGATCAAGTCGGCGATATACGCAGCGGTGTTGGACGATTTTTCCGTGTCCCAGAAAGGTGGGCCGGAAGCGCAGTTGCTGTTCGAGCGCATCGATGGCAGCGATCTGTCAGGGCTTCGTGTTCCCGGAATCTACACCCATTCCGGCTTCAACACCTTCTATCTCCAGCAACTTTCGCGCATTGCGCAGATGCTTGTCGACGAGCAGTGGGTTCTCGGCGGCGGCGGCGAACAAGGCGACATCAATCAGCAACTGCTCAAGCTCGGCCCCGAACTTCTCGATCGCTACGGGAAGGAGTTCGCGGCCGCGTGGAACGGCGTTCTCGACCAGTTGAAATTCAAGGCGATGCTGACGGACAAGCCGCACTACATCGCGCTTTCAGCCGCTGCCTCCCCAAGCTCACCGATGAACCAGCTCTTTGCGGCGATCGCCAACGAAACAGCTCTGACGCGGGACCTAGGTGACGGCAACAGCCCCGGCACCGAGATCGAAGCAGGCACGGCTCAGAACCCGCCGCGCAACGCCGCGGATCTGGCCAAGGGCCTGGCCCGCATCGGCATACAAATTGCCAACGGCAAATCGCAAAGCCGCGCCGGCACGGGGGCCACCGACGCACGGAACCTCAATCCAGGTGCAAACATCGAAGCGCAATTCAGACCATTCCAGGCCCTGGTGAACGGCCCTGCCGGACACCGCCCAATCGACGCCCTGACCCAGAACTTCAGCGATATCTATCAGAGCCTGCAACTGGCGGCCGAAGTTCCTTCGCAGACGGAGCGCGTCAATTCGAACCTGCAGCTGCAGATAGCCACGCTTCGCGCCAATGTCTCACGCCTGCCCAAGCAACTCGGCCGGATGGTCAACGCGACGGCGGATGAGTTCGAAGAGAATGTCGCCGAAACCTCGGTGACCAACTTGAACCAGATACTCGACCAGACGGTGACGGCCCCCTGTGAAGCCGCGATCAACGGCCGTTATCCCTTCGCCGGGGACGCCACCGAGGATGTTGCGGTGGCGGATTTCGCGAAATTGTTCGCCCCGGGCGGCTTGCTGGACCGGTTCTTCGCACAAAATCTCGCATCGCTGATCGACATGACCGGCCGGGACTGGAGCTGGAAACAGGATGCGCGCTTTGGACGCGACCTGTCGAAGTCGACCCTGAAAGACTTCCAGCTGGCCGCGGAAATCCGCAGCGCGTTCTTTCCATCGGGCGGTTCGGTGCCTTCGGTCAGCATCACTTTCACACCATTCTCACTGAATGGCGATGCCGATACGGCGATACTCGATGCCGATGGCCAGATCGTCCAGAGCAACCAGACGGGCAACGCACCAAGCGCGGTCACATGGCCGGGCGGTACGGCTTCCGCGTCCGCGTCCGCCAGCCTAAGCCTGACGCCGGAAATGCCAGGCCGCGAATCCGCCATCAAGTTCGAAGGGCCGTGGGCCCTGAAACGGCTTCTGGACAGGGCTGCCGTCACCGGCGACGACAGCAACATGCAAGCACGCTTCGTGATCGGCGGACGCGACGTTAGCTATACGCTCCAGACAGGCTCAGGCTCCAACCCCTTCTTCCTCCCCGCGCTTTCCGGGTTCAGCTGTCCCAAGGCGTTTTGAGATGGGGTTGATCTGCTGAGCATGGTGCCGATCCGCAGACCACATACGGTCAAACCTTGGTTTTCCTTAGTTTTCGATACTTTAATGTTCGAGCCTGTGGCAAAGTGGCGCGAGCGAGCGTCCAAAGGTGCGCCGCAGAAGGACGCTTGAAAAGCGCTTGGTGGCAAATTGAATACTGTCGCCCTTCCCATTGAAAGCTTCGGCGTGAGCCACAAAGGCCTTGTCCGTGAGCTCAATGAAGACAGCTATCTGGTCGAGCCACAAACTGGCCTCTGGGTGGTAGCCGACGGAATGGGTGGACATGACGCCGGAGAGGTCGCTTCAGCCAGTATCGTCGATCATCTGACAACGATCGGCATCGCGAGCTCGGCACCCGATCTTCGGGCGCGCTTCGAGGACAGGCTGAGCAGGGCCAATGCCGAGATCCGCGGCATATCCGAATCTCGCGGCATAACCATCGGTTCCACCGTTGCCGCCCTGCTGGCGATGGACGGGCGGTTTGCCTGCCTGTGGGCGGGTGACAGCCGCGTCTATCTAATCCGCAACGCCTCGATCTCGCAGATATCAAGAGACCACACCGAAGTTCAGGAGCTCATCGACCGGGGTATCATCAGCGCAGCCGAAGCGCGCACCTGGCCGCGCCGCAATGTCATCACGCAAGCGATCGGCGTCAGCGACGAGATTGTCATCGATTTCCAGCAAGGCGAAATCATGCCTGGGGACATTTTTGTGTTGAGCACGGATGGGCTGACGGCGCATGTCACCGACGCCGAGATCGAGGCGGCGACGGTTTCGGCGACACCTCAGGCAGCCTGCGAGAACCTGCTCGACATGGTGCTGGCGCGCGGCGGAACGGACAACGTGACGATCGTGCTTGTGAAGATCGGAGACCGGCGCGATGGCCAATCGCCTCGTCCAGATCCGCATAGAGCGGAGGCTTGAGGCTGATGGGCGCCGACGATAAGACGCGAATATCGGGTGGTATGGCCAACACCGCCGTAGGCACGCAACTCAGCGGCATCTACGAACTCGACGAGCGGATCGCATTCGGTGGCATGGGCGAGGTCTACCGTGGCCATAATATCCAGACCGGTGACCAGGTCGCGATCAAGATCGTCTTGCCCGAGTTCGCCCGTGACCAGACGATCTTGTCGCTGTTCCGCAAGGAGGCATTGATCCTCAATCACCTGTCGCATGACGCGGTCGTGCGGTACCACGTCTTCACGATCGATCCCGGGATCGGCCGTCCCTACCTTGCCATGGAATTCGTCGACGGCGAGTCGCTGTTCGACATCATGCGACGTGGCGCGATGCCGACGGCAGATGTGCGCAAGCTCTGCCACCGCCTCGCTTCCGGCTTAAGCGCCGTCCATCAAGCTGGAGCAATACACCGCGACCTCTCCCCGGATAACATCATCCTGCCCGGCGGCCGGGTCGACCGCGCGAAGATCATCGATTTCGGTATCGCACGGTCGGCGAGCGTGGGCGGTGAGACCCTGATCGGCGGAAAGTTCGCGGGAAAGTACAATTATGTTTCACCCGAACAACTTGGGCTCTACAGCGGCGACGTCAGTGAGCAATCCGACATCTACAGCCTGGGGCTGGTGCTGGTTGCCGCTTTGCGCGGCAAGCCGATCGACATGAGCGGATCGCAGTTCGAGGTCATCGAAAAGCGCCGGACCGTGCCTGATCTCTCCGACATCGACGATGATTTTCGTGACATTGTTGAAGCCATGCTGCAACCGGATCCGCGAGACCGGCCGGCCAGCATGGCGGACATCGCCAGAATGACGCGTGGCGAAGACGAAGGAACGATGCCGCCGACGTCCATCACACCACGCAACCGACCGGTCTTGCCGCCAGCGGAGCAAACCCTTGCTCCTGATCCTAAGGGTCAGCCTCAGCCATCCAATGTCGCGGGACACGACGCGCCGCTGGCGACGGGCACGGGCGAGCGCTTTGTCCCGCATGTCCGGCCCGCGCATTTGACCGCACCGCAGCCATCCCCGGCCGTCGGTCCTCCGCGCGCGATCAAGGCGGATGTGCTCGCAAAACCCGCAAAGACCCGGATCGTCGCCATCGCCGCCTTGGCGACGCTTGCTGTCGCCTCCGGCGCAGGGCTATATCTGAGCGGCTTCATGACGCCTGCGACGCCGACCGTCGATAAGATATCGCTTTCCGCACCAGAGCCATCAAAGCCCGCGCCAGAGCTGTCAAAGCCGCCCCCGGCGGACACCGCCGCGAACGCCCCCGAGCCGGCAAAGGCAGTTCCGCCCGCGCAACCGGAGGCCGGCGCACCGCCGGCTGAAAATCAGCAAGATGCAGCGGCAGCTCAAAAGCCGCAGCCGGCCAAGCCCGCCGAAGTTCCCTCGCAGACCGAGGCACCCCCGAAGCCAACTACGGACGTGCAGCCGCCGCCCGAAAAGGCATCACCGGCAATCCAGCCCGATGCGGTGGCCAGCGACAGCCAGACGTCGGCGGCGCCACCCGTCACGACCGCTCCAGCGCCGTCAGCAGCCGAGAGCGTCTCGACGCCGCCGCCGGCCAAGCCAGAGGTTGTCGAGAGCCAAAAGCCCGAGCTACAGACCAACCAGCCGGCACCGCCCAAGGCGCCCACGCCGGCGCCTGAACCCGCCGCAAGCCAGACGGATACCGCGAACGCCGAGAGTCAAAAGGCCGCACTACCGGAAGCCAACCAGCCCGACCAGCCTGTCGTCGCGTTGAACGTGCCCAAACCAGGGGTTCCCGCGGCCGTCGACGACATCGCGGAACGGGTCTCCTGGGTTCGCGACTTCGGCGGCGGCGATTGTTTCTATGCGACCATGACGTCGGCAACCGACAAGGCCGCCGCGATCGAGGGATTTGGAACGGCGGTCCAGCCATTCGAACGGATGCTGGGCGATTTCCAGGCAAAATTCCATGTCGAACCGGACATCAGCGTCCGTCTCATCGAGCCGAGCCAATGCGAAGTCACCAATTTTCTGCGTTTTCTGGGGCAGACTGGGGCCGACAAGCCGCAGCTTGTTCTCGACCGGACATCGGTGCCGAACGGTACGCCGGTCAGCGGCACGCTGGTGACACGCGGCGGGCTCGTTTCCAGCGTGCTGCTGATCGATCACAAAGGCATGGTGTTCAATCTCGACGACCGCATCGTCGTAGAACCGGGCAAGGCTACTTTCAGCATCCCGATTGGCCTCGGCGCGGCCGACAAAGCCGCCGGAAAGGCCGTGCCGCAGATCATAATGGTGATCACGGGCCTCCATGATATTCAGGCGGCCGCGTTCTCCACGCCGACACCCGCCGCGGTGCTGCTCCCCAAAATTCTTGAAGAAATTGAGACCGATGGGTCTCGGTTCTCGGCCACCGCCCAGTATTTCCGGCTCGGCGGATAGCATGGACGCCCGATGGAACTCCGCCGCTCGCGTTCGCCCCGTTCGTCTGCCGACCTGCCCATAGAGCATGATCCGCTTCGAGTCCTGGGTGCCCTGACACGCCACATGAAGCTTGCAGTCATGGCGGGCGCCGCGCTGCTGGCCGTGCTGTCATCCAGCGAAGCGCGCGCCGAATTCACGGTCTGCAATCAGACACTCGACGTCGTCAATCTCGCCGTCGGCCAGAAGGTCGACAATGCGGACCAGACCGATGGCTGGTGGACCATCGGCGCCAATCAATGCGTGAACGTCATCCGCGAGGAACTGACGAACCGCTACATCTACATCTATGCCACGGACGTGTTCGGTCATGCGATCCTCACCGGATCGACAGAAATGTGCATCGAGCGGCGCCGTTTCTCGATACGCGGCATCGATGAATGCTGGCAGCGCGGCCATATCGCGGCGCAATTTCTCGAAGTCGATACGCTCGAGCAGGTCCGCTGGACCTTCTTCCTGACCGGAAGCAATCCGTGACGCACAATATCGACACGAGCTTCAGGCAGAAAAAGCAGGCACGCGCCGCCCTTCGCAGGCGCGCGCTTTGGCGCAGGCTTATTGCCGGTCTCGCGGTGGTTCTCCTGCTTTCGATCGCCGCCGGTTTCTACCTCACCGCGGACTATTGGTCGTTCGGCGACGAAGATGAGGAGTTGCACGCAGTCGAGGGAGTGGATGATGTGCCGGCCGATGCATCCGTCTATGTGCCGGCCATCATCGACCTTGCCGGGGATCCAATGTGGATCACCCTGGCGCCCGATGCCGGCGCCGCAACGAAAGGCCGAACGATGCCGCGCCCGGCGGAACTCGATCAGGCCGGCGTTTCTCCCCAGATCGAAATTCTGTCCGACGTCATGCTTAGCGCCAGCGAAAAATTCATGACGACGATACCGTCGACGCAGGAGGATTTCGCATTCTTCCAGGCGCAAAGAAAGACCTCTACCGCGCCATCCGGCGATCTCCAGAACGATCTTGAGCCATCACCCACCGCAGAGGAACCCGCGGCGGCTCCGGACCAGAAGGCGGACGCCGACGATCCCGAAGCCGGCTGGGGCGAGACAATCGACGCGGGCGATGCAGCCCTTCCCGCATTCCAGAAGACCCAGATCGAAAACAACACCAGCGTTGCGGTCGTCACGAATGATTATCAGCGGTTCGAGGCGACCGAGGACATGTTCGTGAAGACCCTCAACGACCGCAGCCTGGACAGCGTTGTGCTCGATGCGCATTTCTCCGCCGACGATGCCAAGCTGGCAGGCGAGGCCATGAAGGCGCTTTTCAATCGGGACAGTCTGGAACCGGGTTATGTCGTTGCCATGCGCGGTTTCAGGCCGAGCCGCGGTGCGACCACGATGTCCCTCATGCAGGTTTCAATCTACGCCAGGAACGTGTTCGTCGGCACGCTGACGCGCGACGCCGCCGGCGCGTTCGTGTCGGGCGTCGATCCCTGGGTCCGCGAAGACCTGTTCAATTATTCGGGCGCACAGGCGGAAGGCACGCACAAAAGGCAATACCGTCTGCTCGACGCGATCTACTCGACGGCGGCCCGCAACAATGTCCCGACCGGCGTGATCGGCGAAGCGATCATGTATCTCTCGAGAGGACAGGATCTGGACGCCTTTGCAAGCGAGAACCAGCGCCTCGTGCTGATCTATTCGCAGACGCCGCGCGGCAAGGACGAAGGTGCCGGGCGGGTGCTGTATGTGGGTGTCCAGGGCAGCGAAAAGAGCCTCGACTGTTTCGTCTTCCAGCAGAGCGACGGCCAGTTTGCGTGCGTCACCGGTGACGATCAGGTTCGCTCGCTGACGGTAACCAACGGCATGGTCACACCGGTCAACGGGGTCATGACCTCCACCTTCGGGCCACGCAAGCATCCAATCCTCGGGACCGTTCGCATCCACAAGGGCGTCGATTGGGCGGCTCCCGTGGGCACGCCGGTCGCAGCGGCCTTCGATGGCGAGATCACCTTCCAAGGCGATGGCGGCAACTATGGCAATCTGGTGAAGATTTCGCACGGAAACGGGCGCGAGACGCGCTATGCGCATATGCAGAAATTTGCAATCCAGGCGGGCGTCGGCACCAAGGTGAAAGCCGGCGACATCATTGGATACATCGGCACCACCGGCCTTTCGACCGGGCCTCACCTGCATTTCGAACTTTATCAGAATGGCGAGGCGATCGACCCGCTGGGCAGGGTTACCGCGATCGCTTCGGACGATTCCGCTGTCGAAACGCTCACCGACCGCATCGTTCATGTCGAAAGTGGCGGCAGCGCTCGCGCCAAGAACCCAAATTCTTCAGCGACCGGCGCCGGCCAGTTCATAACCAAGACCTGGATCAGGATGATGAGCACCTACCGCCCGGAGCTTGCGCGCACGCTGTCGACTGCCGACCTGCTCGCTCTGCGCTACGACGCCACGATCTCGCGCGAGATGGTGCGCAATCTGGCGCGCGAAGGCGAGGTCTATCTTCGGGCGCGCGGTCACCAGATCACAGCCGGACGGCTCTATCTCTGTCATTTCCTGGGGATGGAAGGCGCGCATCAGGTGCTGTCGGCGACAGGTTCGGCGCAACTGAGCGCCGTGCTGGGTTCGGCCGTCATCCAGGCCAACCCGTTTCTCACCGGCAAGACAGCCAGCTATGTGGTGGACTGGGCCGAAAGGAAAATGGGTCAAAAGCTGAGCCGCATGGCGACCGACGCCAGCCCGCAGACAACAACCGCGCAGATCCGCCAGACATCGCCGGAGTTCGAAAAATACAAACAGGCCGTCACCGCCCTCATAGGCTCGATTCAGAATACGCTTTGAACCTGGCCGCGCGGCATGAGTGTCTCAGACTGTTGATGTTCCCCATCCCGGTTCCATCGGGATGGAACAGGCTTCAGAGCGGTTCACCGTTTCACGGAAACGCCGAACCGCGCACTCTCTTTGTTTAACGCAATTCCGGACGGAAAACCGTTCACACTTTTACCGGCTTTATTGCGTCTTTATCCGCATTTCCACGCGGCGGTTCACGGGATCGTACGGGTTTGGGCTGCGCGGATTTTTTTCGCCCATGCCGATCGCATTGATGCGCGCGGTCTCAATCCCGCTGGCTGTCAGGAAGGTCGCCACCGATTGCGCCCGTCGCTGCGACAGGCCTTCGTTGTAATGCACGGTGCCGGTGGCGTCAGTGTAGCCTTCGACGACGAAGTTGAACGTGCGCAGCCGATTGTCCTTCAGGGCCTTGGCGAATTCGGTGAGTTCAGCGCGCGCAGTCGTGTCGAGCTCGGCCGAATCCAGCCCGAAATTGATTAGCATGTCGAGGCTGGATTTTCCTGCTGGCGCGTCATTTGCCTTGGTCTTGCTTTTGCACTCCTCCTCGGAGCCGACACAAATTCCTCGCGACTTGCCGAGATCGGCCGCACCGGCAAAAAACTTCACAATGTCTTCTGATTTCTGAACGGGGTCGGCGGAAGCGTGGGTCGAGAAAAAAACGACCGCCAACACAAAAGCTGAACTGCTCCACTGCATAGCGGCTCCTCCTATTTGAGCAATCCGAGTTCGATGATCGCGATCATACCAAAATCCAAGGCAACTGTCTGTCGACAAAACACTGAGGGCACGACAATGCCGAGAGTTGTCGGCGCGTCACAGTATGAGACTTGACCCGCGCCGCGCCTGAGGCTTGAGTGGCCAAAGCTCCTCGATGAAAGCGTGGCGGTCATGGTCAATGTGCTCCGGTTCAAAACGGCACGGGATCTTTTCATGGCCTGTCCTGCTGTTGCCCGGGACATGAGAGCCCTTCCAACCGACCAGCGCTCGATCGAGTTCTGCCGCGACCTCCTCGCCGGGCGTATTCCCGAGGAAGCGATTACATTTTGTGCTTACCTGCTTCCAGAGCGGGCCGCGGTCTGGTGGGCCCATGAATGCCTGAGCCACCTGACCGACCTGTTCGATGAGACCGATCACGATTTGCTCGCGCTTGTCCGCGACTGGGTGGGTGAACCGGACAGCCTGCACCACCGGGCAGCAGTCAGTGCGGCCGCGGCGACGCAGCCAGCGACACCGGTCGGCTGGATTGTCCTGGCCGCGGGATGGCGTGACAGTGATTCGGCCAAGGCCGCGACGATGGTATCGGCCCTGCAACCATTTCCTGCCGCCCATGCGGTCAATGCCGGGATTCTGACCGGACTGGCACGTGTCGCGCTCGCCGACCGGTTTGCCGTTCTTTCGGCCTTTGTCGAAATGGGCATCCAGATGGCCGAGATCGAGGCGCTGCGCCAATCAGCGGATGCGTATTAAAGCATTCACCCCGGCACAAACCGGATGGATGCCATCAATGCCCTGCCTTACTTGCAGCCACCTTGAGCCCATTTGGCCAGCGCCACCTTGAAGCGTGTTCCGAGCGGATGCTGCAGGCGCAAAACAGAGACATCGTTGGAGGCGAAATTTTTCGCCTGTTCGCACAGCCGGGCCTCGTTCCACTGATGGCAGCCGTCGCAGTGCTTGCCTTCCCATACCGACTTGTCGAGCCCCTCCACCGGACTGAAGCGTGGCTTGCCCTTGATGAGCTCGGCAATGCTCTTGCCGTCGATTTCCAGATCGCCAAAATCTATGGGGTGGTCGAAAAAGATGGGGTCGTCCGAGGCAAGCTTCGGTATCTTCTGACGAAGCACATTGAGCGCGAGTTGGGCGTCGTCACCGGGGCCGGCCGGATTTGCCGTGGCGTTGCGCCCATCCGAGCCGCCTTCCGATTGCGGAGCGCTCGCCTCGCCGACGATCAGCGGCGCGTTGAGATCGATCTTGTGCAGGACGACCTCGGTGGTCAGCGAGACATTGGTCCAGGGGCGCTGTTTGCCGGCGGTTGCCTTGAAGACATCGGCGGTAACGCGGTTCATCGCTTCGGTGATGGAAACATTCGTTTCGCCCATATGCGCGAGCAGCGCCGAAGCAAACGGCGAATGTTCGCCCGACCCGTCATAGGCGACCCGATCAGGACTGGTGGCGAACGCGACAAGCGTGCCCGCGCCACCATTCTCGATCGGAATTTCGGCAAGGCCGCTCCTTGCTCCCTTGACGCCGGCGGTCTTTGCCAACACATCGGCAAGCGGATTGTCACGGCAGGCGTCGAGGAAAATCAGCCTTATGCTGGTCTCGCGTGACATTTGCCGCAAGATGAAATCCACGGGCACCGCCTCGAAGTCGAGCGAGGTCTCGTCCTCAAGTGCTGCATCGATCGGAAGAAGGTAGTTGCTGCCTGAAACCTGCAACCCATGGCCGGCGTAGAAGAACAGGGCGATGTCGGCGCCGCGAACCTGCTTGGCGAACTGCGCAATCGTCGTCTGGGTCTGCAGTTTGGTCAGGTCGAAGCCGGAAACGACTTCAAAGTTCAGGTTCTTCAGGCGTTCGGCCATGGCCTGGGCATCGCGTACCGGATTGGTCAGCGCCGGGGCATGCTGATACTGGGAGTTGCCAAGGACCAACGCGACACGGCGTTCGGCATTGGCGGCCGACAAAGTCAAAAGTAATGCCAGTGCTGCAAGCCCGATGCCGCACATAAGGCCACCACAACGGGCGATCAGATCGAAACCCACCGGGACAACGGATCCTTCCTCAGTTGACGAGCTTGGTGGCGGAAAACTCGATCCGCCGATTGAGCGCCTTGTTCTTCGGCGTGTCGTTGGCGGCAACCGGCCGCTCCTCGCCGTAGCCGGTCGCCGCGATCTGCGTGCGAGGAATGCCCGCGGCGACAATGGCATCGGCAACCGCCTCAGCCCTCCGCTCCGACAAGCGCTTGTTCTCGACAGGCGATCCATCGGAATCGGTATGTCCGGAAACCTCGACCTTCAGGCCCGGGCACTTGCCAACGACACCGACGACCTCCGCGAGCAGCGGGCGGCTTTGGCTGTCGAGCCGCGCGCTCGCCGTTCGAAAGTATATAGCCCCGGTGCGCGACAGCACCGCAAACCGGTTGAGGCACTCCTCGTCGCTGAAGTTCGTCTTCGCGGCATCCGTGGCGACGGGTCCGACGTCAGCGGTCTTCGCCGCAACAGGCTGGACAGCAGCCGGCTTGCTGCCGTCAGCGATGAACACGAAATCGAACGACACCGATGCGGTCGGAACAATGTTGGTCACATTGGCGGCCTGCTGGAGTTTGTCGACATTCGGCAGCAGCCCGAAGTCCTCCACATGCACGGCGACAGGAGCCTCCGAAGCGACCGACACCATGTTGTCGCTGATCATGGTCACCACGACGTTTGCCTCAAGGTTCTTGTCGACCCCGTGCAGGTTGAGACGAAACGGAAGCACCGCCTTCACACGTCGCTTGGTCGGCAGGTCGGCAAACGCCGCGGGATCGACCTTCGCGGTCAGTTCCGCGGACGGAAACTTGAATGTCTCGAAGAAAAGGAACCGCATGCGGACATTGCGAAGATCGACCCCCGTATCGACCGAATTGAGATCGAAGGTGACTTTGGCGTCACCCGCCGCAGTAAGGCTGCCAGAAATGTTCCTGATCTTGTTGGTTTCGACGATCGTGTTCTTCTTGACCGACTGATAGGTGAGCACCGACGCGGTGGGATCGAGCGTCCAGTTCGCCTGTGCGTTCGCGGTTCCCAGTCCCGGCAAAAGCAGCACGGACAGCGCAACGATCAAGCCAAGTGCGTTTATGGCGAGCCGACTGCTCGAACGTGTTTTCCAGCAGAATCCGACGACTTCGAACATGGAACCCCCCTGCCTAGAGCAGTTCACGCTTTCACGGAAACGGCGAACCGCTTTCTGTATGTTTTCGCCGCGATTCCGGACGGAAAACCGTTTCACACTTTTCCTGGAATTGCTCTACGACAACAGACTTCCGTCTCGACATCACGACCATGCGGTGCCGATGGAGAGCATAGAACACTTGCTCTCGCTTGGCGAGCGTCTCGGCTGGAGTGCTTGGCCAGTCCATAATCCGGCCACGCCACACTGGCTAGAAGGCGATCTTCAGTCCAAACTTGGCGCCGATGGTGGTACTGTCTGAAGACGCCTTGCCACGGACTTCGCCGTTGACGGTGGTCGAGTCCGACACCTTCAGGTTAAAGCCGGTCGACAGCGCGGCGGAAAAATCGGCATCGTCGAAGGCGACCTTCCTGGTGTCGATTTCGGTGGTGTTCTTGTAACCGAAACGCTGCTGCAATTCGGCCCGCGCATAGGGGCTGAACACCATGCCGTTGCTTAGCTTGTAATCGCCGTAGATGCCGGGCTCGAGCTTGATCGCGCCAAAAGAAAGCTGGCTCTTGCCGAACTCATTGCCGCCGCTGTCTGTATAGGGATCGCCGCGGAACGAAACGCCAAGCAGGCCGCCGCGCAGGTCGAAACGGGTACGTTCGCCCAGCATGAAGATGTGGCCGACCGATCCCGTGACCGCATAGCCCTTGGTGTCATAGCTGCCGGTGGTGCCGAGCACGCCGTTCGTCACGTCGCTTCCGCCGATGAAGCCGGAGGCGGAGACCAACGCATAGTCGACGCTCTTGCGAAACAACACGTAGCCGCCGAACATGCCAGCCTTGTTGGTGCCTTCGCCGATGGCGTCAAATCCCTGGAACGCGCCGAGGTTGACATCGGTCGAGGCGTAGCCGGCGAAAATGCCGATGTTCAGGCCATACTCATTGTCGAACTGGAAGTGTTTGGCGGCATTGAAATCCAGACTGATGGCGGCCGAAAAATCATTGGCATCGAAGCTCGGGCCGGGGCCATTCAAACCGCCGCCGGCGATGTTGTAGCCGTGATGCTCGGTATGGGCGAACTGGCCGGAGGCAAAGACGCCGAAGCTCGCCGAAACCGGCACCATTCCAGATCCCGATCCGGGCGAGAGATGGAGATCGGAATCGAGCGCGTCGCGGTTTATGCCGTAAAGAGCGTCGATTGCCACGGCGACCGCGCCGGCGTTGGTGGCGCTGGTGGGCGACGCCGCAATGCCGAAATTGGCTGGCGTAGCACGCAGGAACAAGCCGCCATTCGGGCCGGTTACGACCTGATAGGTGAAAAGCGAACCCGGTGTGCCGGGAACACCTGCGACGCTGAACGTCCCGGTGACCGGACCGTTCGTCGAAACAATGAGCGGGATGTCGGTCGCCTGGGTGAATTGCGGCGTGCCGAGCAGGTTGACGATGATTGTGTTGACGCCGGTGGCCGAGAACGCGCCGGCGACCAGTTGATCCGACTGCACCGTCTGCTGGTTGATGTCGAGGCCGATGCGGGCGCCGTTGAGGGTGAGGCCGCCGAGCGTCAACACGTCGTTGGCGGCACCGTCCGTCATGTCGATCAGCGAATTCGTCGCGATGATCGAACCCGGCATGGTGACGTTGCCGTTGATGAACAACGTCGAGCCGTTGCCGAGGTTGAGCTGATTGATGCCTTGCGTGCCGCCGCTGAAGCGCAGCGTGGAATTGTCGGCCGAGAAATTGTCGAAGCCCGTAAAGTTCTGGCTCTTGCCGCCGGCCGCGAGATCGGTGTCGGCGACAGTGCCATTGGCATTCGTTCCACTAAACAGCACGCCATCCCTCAGATTGAGCGGATCGACCGTGCCGATACCGTCGATGACGAGCGTGTCGGGCCCGAGGCCAGTGATGTCACCGCCGATCGTGCCGCCGGACAGATGGACATGCTCGGCTTCGATGCCGCCAGTAATGGTGCCGCCGATGACCGAGACGTTGTCGAAGCCGGCGCCGCCGCTGACGTTGCCGCCAACCGTGCCGGCGGAGACCGTGACGGTGTCGTTGCCGTCATCGCCGGAGACGTTCCCGGTGACGGCGCCGCCTCTGACCGTCATGGTGTCGTTGCCATCGTCGCCAGTGACCGAACCGCCGACCATGCCGCCGGACATGTTGAACGTGTCGTTGCCATCTTCCAATGCTACGGTACCACTCGGCACGACAACCGCGAAGACGCCGAGGCCATTGCCCTGAATGTTGGCGGTACCCGAAATCGTGACGCTGTCGTTGAGGTCGCCGGCGAACAGCGATCCGGTGACCGTGCCGCCGCTGATCGCATAGGTATTGCCGCCGCCTTCCCCGAAAACAGATCCGTTGACCGTGCCGCCGCTCATGTCGAACGTATTGACCCCGGTACCGAGATCGACCTGGGTCGGCACGGCGGCTGTGCCAATGGTGCCGCCCGAGATGCTGATATGGTCATCACCGTCATTGCCGGAAACCGGCCCGGCGATCGTTCCGCCGCTGATGGTGATCGTATCGTTGCCTAGGTCACCGATGATTTCATCTGTGAGAATGCCGCCGGATACGAAAATCTGGTCGTTGCCGTCATTGCCTTCGATGAAACCATTTATCGTGCCGCCGCGGAAATCGATCGTGTCGTTGCCGGCGCCGCCACTCACGGCGCCGCCGAGTGTGCCGCCGGTCATCAGGAAGCTGTCGTCGCCATCCTCCAGGCCGACAGAATCGGTGCCGTCCCCACTCTCGCCAAGGTCGATGCCGATACTGGCGTTGCCTGAGACCGTGACGTTGTCGTTCTGGCTGCCGGCGAAAATCGAACCGTCAATCCTACCGCCGCTCACGTCATAGTTGTTGCCGCCACCTTCGCCGAATACCGAACCGGTTATGTGACCTGCGGTCATGTTGAAAATATCGGCGCCGTCGGCGAGATCGACGCGGCCCGGCGCCGTGGTTGTCCCGATGGTTCCGCCGTTGATGTTGACGGTGTCGTTGCCATCGTTGCCGAATATATTGCCGCCGATGGTGGCTTTGCCGCCGACCGTTATGGTATCGTTTCCGATATCTCCATCGATATCGAAATCGACTGTGGCATCGCCGCTGATCGTGATCCGGTCGTCGCCTGCGTTTCCTGTCACGTAGCTATGGATCGTGCCACCACTAATATCCAGTGTGTCGTTGCCACCGTCACCGCTCAGACTAACGTCGAGGATGCCACCGGTCATGGTGAACTGGTCGTCGCCGTCGCCAAGCCCGACGGCACTCCCTCCTTCCGAATCGCCGGCAACTATGGCGCCACTCTTGACCGTGACGATGTCGGCGCCGCCATTGGTGAAAACAGATCCGGCGATAATGCCGCCGTCGCCATCGGCGACGCTTGCATCGTCGCCTATGGTGATGGTGTCGATGCCATCTCCGCTGATGACTGAACCGTCGATTACACCGCCGGTCATCTGCAGCGAATTTACGCCTTCACCAAGGTCGATGCCCAGAATGCTGCCGCTGCGGATGATGACCGTGTCATCGCCAGCCCCGGTTTCGAGATTGGCATCGACCTGCGGCGCAAACGGCTCGCCGTTGAAAACCCCATCGGACATCTCAAACTTGTCGTTGCCGCCAAGGAGCTGGAGGGTCCCTGCTCCCGGCTGCAAGGAGGTCGTTACCGACGACGTTACCGGCGGCAGGCCACTTACGTTAGGCGTAGGCGTACTGTTGTTCAGGATGCCGCCAAAGATGTTTACAAGGTCGTCGCCATTGCCGTCGTAATCATTGACGACGACGGTCGACGAGCTGTTGTCTTGCCCTTGATAACCCTCGAACCCTGTCGCGAATACGCCGCTGACGTCCTGGACAATCCCAGCTGTGTTGCAGTCGACCCTGACCGACGTCGTTTCGAACGTCGTTACAGCCGAGATGCCCGAGCCGACCGTTGTAGCGCTACCGCTCGCCGTAGCGGAGCAGGCTGCCGCGCCAGATATTTGGAACGTGGACGCTGCCGCTAACGCAAACAACGAAACACCCGCCAACTGATAGGCCTCGCGCGGCACTCTCATTCGACCCCACCTTACGAGAAATCGATACCGTCACAAAATAAGGCAAACTAAAGTAAGGTCACCGACCCATCTGATGGGGCTCGTTGACTTGCTTGACAGTGTACGCGGCGCGCTGCTCTGCGGCAATGGTTAGGCGTTCGCCTCAGGCCACTATAAGGCCATCTGTGGCGACAAGGTCACTCTCGAAAACTCGGATCGAACTGCTCGCACACCCGTTCAAAGGAACATTTAGAGGTCAGAATAGGCTGCCGAAACGGTCAGGTCTCCCGCATGAGCAACCTTGCGGTCGTAGCTTGCCCATATTTCGCCGCCACACTGCTGCGCCCAGCGGTGACAGAAAGAAAAATCGGTAGGCAAATCCACGTCCGGCGTCACGATCTTTGAAAACGGAGTCAGAAAGCTCTTGAACTGTGGGGCGTATTTGTTGTTTCTGTAGCGCGATCGGTTCACCGTTTCGGGCAGTTTCTCGATTATCCTGGTAACGCAGTCGCGGGAAACTAAAAAGATACCCGTGCCACATAGCGATACCCGGACAAAGCCGCCCATCTCCTGCCGGGGTTCGATGATGGTTCCGACGAACTCCAGACTCCGTGCAAGAGCCTTGTCGAAGGGCAGTGTCGACAGCGAGTGGAGTTTTCGGAGATCGATCCGGCGCCGGGGATACAAGGTGCCGACCACCGGCTTGTCCAGCGCCAGCATCGCAGCGATGAGATCGGGCGAAAAGCCCATGTCGCTGTCGATCATCAGGATGTGACTGCAATCCGGCTTGTTGTAGTAGAAATTCGTCAGCAGATAGTTCCGGGAAAACGGGATATCCGTGTACTCGATTTCCGACAACGTGAAAGCGTAGCTGGACAGGCTGTTGTGGGTCAGGGCCGCGAAGAGGCTGCGGACGAACACGCTTTTGTAGGCTGCTCCGTAAACCGGCAGCGCAAGGTTGATCTTGATTGGCATCGTATCCTCCACAGTCCAGTGACTGCATACAAATCCCTTTTTCCTATCTTTGACATGATACTTGGTATAAAAATCTGCTGGCCTTTGGCGGCACGGAGTCCAAACGCCCAGGCTGTGTTTGCGTGTGGTGCGTTCGAAGGCTGCAAGACCAGGATTGACGCAGGCTGGAACGAGCATGCCGATATGACCCATCGCCACGGATTCTTCTTGTGCATCCCGCTGCTCGTGCTTTTCGTGATCCTGAGCACGGTCGGCGTTCGCGCCGCGGTCGAGCAGAACGCCTCGCCACAGCCGCGCAACCGGCTGGCGATCATCATCGGCAACACGAACTACCAGAGCAAGCGTCTCGAGCACCTCGCCAATGCGGTGAACGATGCGACGAAACTGTCCGACAGCCTGAAGCGGCTGAATTTTGAGGTTCTGACCGGAACTGATCTCACCACCGATGGATTCGCCAAGCTTTTCCACGACGCCGAGGCCAAGCTGCCCGAAAGCAGCGCCGTGCTGATCTTCTACGCCGGCCACGGCATGCAGGTGCAAGGCGAAAACTACCTGCTGCCGATCGATACGCCCGATCCGGAAAACCTGGACAAGCTGACGGCGCACGCCGTCAAGCTGAACGATGTGATCGCCAAATTCGCCAGTCGCGACCGTCAGACCTTCATCTTCCTTGATGCCTGCCGCAACAATCCGCTGGGTAGCGGCGTCAACATCTCCAACGGTCTGGCGCAGGTCGAGGTCGGCGAAAACACGTTTGTCGCCTTCGCGACCCAGCCCGGCAACGTCACTGTCGACGGTACCGGTGAAAACAGCCCGTTCACCACGGCGCTTCTGAAAAATGTCGAAATCCCCGGCTTGAGCATTTCGGACATGATGATCCGCGTCCGCAACGAGACGGAGGCGCTCACCGTCGGCCGCCAGGTCCCGTGGGACCAGTCGAACCTGCGTGAACAATTCTATTTCACAGAACAACAAATGCTCGATCCGGCGCAGTTGAGCGCCAGCCTGTCGCGCATCCTGTCCGATCCCGAGGCCAAGAAGAAGCTGCAGATCGAGCTCGCCTCCAACGACCTGCAGACCGCCGTGCTGATCGTCGGGCAGACGTTGCGGTCGGTCGAGATTCCTGCACCGTCAGGCGGTTCAGCAGAGCCGGTCGGCACTCAGGTCGCCAATCTGTCTCCAACTGAAAGCGTTGCAGTCGCTCGCCAGAGCGTCGTCTCCGGCCTCGAAACCTTGATTGTCGGCGCATCGGCGGGCGAAGCGCAAAAAGACAAGACGGGCGATCTTGCACGCAGCATCCAGACGGAACTTCGTCGCCTGGGTTGCTACCGGATGCAGGTTGATGGCGATTGGGGCACGGGCTCCATCCGCGCCCTCACCGACTATTACAAAAATACCAAACAGGTCGCATCGACGACCGAGCCGACCGTCGGACTGCTCGGCGATCTGTTTCTGCGCTCCGGCAGAATCTGCAAGCAGCCGGTCATCGTAAGGGCCAAGCCGGCTAAAGTAGCGTCGGATGACGGCCCCTCGCGAACCAGTCCCAGCCGCAAGGCTGCGAAACGCTCACAGGCCGCCCCGCAACGCCCCGCAGCGCCCCCGCCGGACATTGGTGCGGGCATAGGCATTGGTGGCGTGTTTTAGGATGCGGGCAGTCAGGCGCGCTTCCTTACCGCCCTTGTTGTGGGAAGCCGCCACGCTCCTGAGCGCAGCGGTTATGACGCAAAGGCATCGGAGCATTTGAAGGACCGCTATAGGGAGCGGATCAAACCGGGGGAGCGCGACCGTATCTTCTTTGATCATTGTCTGATTGACCTGCCACTGAACTGTCATCCAGCTGCGATTAGAGCCTCGACCGTTTTTGTTACGCCTTGTGGCGCGGGTTGAGCAACCGGCGGAGGCGCGGAGCCTTCCATCAGCACAGCGTCGGAGCCGGTTGCGGTAATGACCTCGGCATAGGCTGCCGGGGTCTGGTAGCCGAGCGAGGAATGTGGCCTGGCGGTGTTGAAGTCCTCCCTCCATTCGGCGATGGCGCTTCGGGCGTGGTCGAGACCGAAGAACAGGCTCTCGTTCAACAGCTCGTCGCGCATGCGACCGTTGAAGGATTCGACATAACCATTCTGCATCGGCTTGCCCGGCGCGATGTAATGCCATTCGATCGCGTGATCCTTCGACCATGCGAGGATGGCGTTCGACGTGAACTCGGTGCCGTGGTCGGAGACGATCATGCCCGGCTTGCCGCGGTGGGTGATCAGTTCCGTCAGTTCACGGGCAACCCGACGGCCGGAGATCGAGGTGTCCGGGATCGCGGCCAGGCATTCGCGCGTCACGTCGTCGACGATGTTGAGCACGCGGAACCTCCGGCCGCAGGCGAACTGGTCATGCACGAAATCCAGCGACCAGCGCGCGTTCGGCTTTGCCTCGACTAGGATTGGCGCCCGCGTGCCGACCGCTCGCCGCCTTGCCCGGCGCTTGCGCACCGTCAGGCCTTCCTCGCGGTAAAGACGGTAGATACGGTTGACCCCAGATGCCTCGCCCTCCCGCCGCAGAAGGACGAACAGGCGTCGATAGCCGAAACGCCGGCGCTCGTTGGCGAGGTCACGCAGCCGACTACGCAGCTCCGTCTCTGGCGGTCGGCGAGACTGGTAGCGGATCATCTTGCGATCGGCGCCGACGAAGGAACAGGCCCGACGCTCCGATAGGCCCATGACGGCCTGCAGATGAGCGACGGCTTCGCGCTTGGCGGCGGGCCCTACCATTTTTTTGACAGAAGCTCGCGCAATGCCGAGGCTTCCAGCATCTGGTCGGCGAGCAGCTTCTTCAGCCTGGCGTTCTCGTCTTCCAGAGCCTTCAGCCGCTTGGCGTCAGAGACGTCCATCCCGCCATACTTGGCCTTCCAGTTATACAGCGTCGCCTCCGAGACCCCGTGCTTACGGGCAAGATCGCCCGCCTTCGCACCCGCCTCATGCTCGCGCAGAACCGCGATGATCTGCTCTTCCGTAAACCGCTTTCTCTTCATCAGTCCGTCCTTCAATCAAGGCCCGGACTCTAATCTCAGATGGAGGAAATTCTCAGTGGCAGGTCATGATGAACAGGCCTGTGTGGGTCTGGCCGGCGAGCGTATAGGTTCCGGCCAGAGTTCCGTCGGGCATCATCATAAAACTGACGTCCGCGCCATTCGGGAGGCGCCCAAGCTTCAACGTAGTCGCTGATTGTCCCTGAAAGGATTTATTTTTTTTCAGTACGTTACGTCGCAGATTGGCGTATTTTCGGCAGCGTTTGGGCAGGTCTGAATCACTCCCACTCGATTGTTCCCGGCGGCTTCGAGGTTACGTCGTAGACGACGCGGTTGATGCCGCGGACTTCGTTGATGATGCGGGTGGCGGCCGCACCGAGGAAGGCCATGTCGTAGTGGTAGAAATCCGCCGTCATGCCGTCGACCGAGGTGACGGCGCGCAAAGCGCAGACGAATTCGTAGGTGCGGCCGTCGCCCATTACGCCAACCGTCTGCACCGGCAACAGCACGGCGAAGGCCTGCCAGATGGCGTCGTAGAGGCCGGCCTTGCGGATCTCGTCGAGATAGATGGCGTCTGCCTCGCGCAGGATCTCCAGCTTTTCGCGGGTGATGCCACCGGGGCAGCGGATGGCGAGACCCGGACCTGGGAATGGATGCCGGCCGATGAAGCTCTCGGGCAGACCGAGCTCCTTGCCGAGCGCCCTCACCTCGTCTTTGAACAGTTCGCGCAGGGGCTCGACCAGCTGCATGTTCATGCGCGCGGGCAGGCCGCCGACATTGTGATGCGACTTGATCGTCACCGACGGGCCGCCGGTGAAGGAAACGCTTTCGATGACGTCGGGATAGAGTGTGCCCTGCGCCAGGAATTCGGCGCCGCCGAGTTTCTTGGCCTCCTCCTCGAACACCTCGATGAACAGCCGGCCGATGGTCTTGCGCTTTTTCTCCGGGTCCGACTCGCCCTCCAGGGCGCCGATGAAGCGGTCCGATGCGTTCACCAGAATGAGCGGCAAATTGTAGTGCTCGCGGAACATCGCCACCACGCCCGCGGCCTCGTCCTTGCGCATCAGGCCGTGGTCGACAAGTATGCAGGTCAGCTGGTCGCCGACCGCTTCATGGATCAGCAGTGCCGCGACCGAGGAGTCGACGCCGCCCGACAACGCGCAAATGACCTTGCCCTTGCCGACCTGCTTGCGAATGGCCTCGACGGCGTGCTCGCGGTAGGCACGCATGGTCCAGTCGCCCTCGATGCCGGCGATGTTGTGGACGAAGTTGCGCAGCAGTCGGGCGCCATCGGGCGTATGCACCACCTCGGGGTGGAACATGATGCCGTACATCTTGCGCTCGATGTTGCCGAAGATGGCGAAGGGCGAGCCTTCCGACTTGCCGAACACTTCGAACCCCTGGGGCAAGGAGATGACGCGGTCGCCATGGCTCATCCACACCTGGTGGCGCTGGCCGGGTGCCCACAGGCCCTCGAACAGCGGGCTGTCCTTTTCGATCTCGACGAAGGCGCGGCCGAACTCGCGATGGTCGGAGCTTTCGGCGACGCCGCCCATCTGCACGCACATGGCCATCTGACCATAGCAGATGCCAAGCACCGGCACGCCGGCGTCGAAGACGATCTGCGGCGCGCGCGGGCTGCCGATGTCGCCGGTCGAAGCCGGGCCGCCGGACAGGATGACGGCTTTCGGATTGATGCGCTTGAATGCCGCTTCGGCCGACTGGAACGGCACGATCTCGGAAAACACGCCGGCCTCGCGGATGCGGCGGGCGATGAGCTGGGTAAACTGGCTGCCGAAATCGACAATCAGGATGGTGTGGGGATGATTGGCTGTTTTCATGGCGAGCGTTTAGAGAAAGAAATGAGTCGGCGCAATGGGTTGCGAGGCCTGGCTGTCACTTCGATTCCACGACTTCACCTTCAGCGCCAGCGTCTTCATCCATTGCAGCAGCCCCTCCGGCCGCAAGCGCCCGCAGAGCACCCATCAGCGCAGTGAACCGCTCCTCGCCGATGCGACCGACATAGCGGCGCTCGATCTCCATCTTGATACGATCGCCGTCTCGCAAGGCATCCAGCCCCTTGCGGGTGTAGCGCACCAGCTTGCCGCGGCCATCTTGCGGATCAGCCAGACGCTCGACGATGCCTTCCGCCTCGAGGCCGTCGAGCAGTTGTTGGATCGCCTGCTTGGAGATTGCCGAGCGTTCAATCAAGGCCGACTGGCGCATGCCAGCCCTGGTGATGTGTCCAAGCAGTCCGGCGCGCGCTTCGGTGAACCAGCCGTGACCGGCGGCCCGCATCGCCGCGGCGAATTCGGCCTGCCAGGCACGGCTTGCCTGCCATAGCCGCCAGCCGACGTGATCGGGCAGCGCTTCGGCTTTTTCGTCAAGCTCCTTGACCATTCACTCCAGGCTCCATATAGTCAAGATACTTGACGATGCTCATGCCGTCGAGGCTATTTCGAACTCAAGCATGTGGACAGGGAACCATGACAATTCTCGACAAGAACACGCTGGCCGTTATCATGATTGGCACCACGCATGTCATCGACATGGGCGGCAAGGACGCCTTCATCCACTACGAAAACGAAAACCGGGCGCATATGCTGCTGCCGGATGGTACCCTTTTCCATGGGCTTTGGACGCTGCTCGACGATGGCTACAAAGTCGAATGGAAGGACGGTCCCACCGGCTCCTGGAAACTCGATCATTCGCCGGGAGCAATCGACTATGTCGATGCAAACGGCGCCGTGCGCGGGCGTATTTCGCGCATCGATTTCGGCGATCCAGCGAGCTTGGCGGCTTGATCCGATCTGCGGTCAGGCGCCGAGCAGACCGTCGCCGATTGCCTGTTCCAGCAGCCCGACCGCCCCGGCGAGCTTCTCGTCGATGACATGCAGATATTCGGTCCAGTCGTTGACGTGCCTGAGATCCGCCGCGCCGTCGGAAATGCCGCGCAGCCCGACCAGCGCGATGTCGAACAGCTGGCAGGCGCGCAGGCAAGCGAAGGTTTCCATGTCGACCATGTCGGCGGCGATCGCGTCATAGGCCGCGCCAGTAACGATCGCGCCGCCGGTCGACAGCGTCGCTTCCTTGATTCCAGGAATTCGCAGGGGCAGCGGCACCGTCACCGGCAGATCGAGAAACGGGGTCGCCCCTTTCTCGAAACCGAGCGGCGAGGCGTCGATGTCGCGATAGCTGACCGAGACCGCCTGGTAGATCTCGGTCTGCTCCAGCGTCCGGCTGCCGGCCGAGCCGAGCGACACGACGAGGTCCGGCAGCGCCTTCCGCGACTTCAGCCAGGAGAGTTCGGCGCCGAGCCTGACGCCGGCCTCGACCGGCCCGACGCCTGTCATCAATGGCGTGAACAGCCGCTTGAGGTGCGGGCCGTATTCGGCCTGCGCCGCCATGACGAAGAGGACGTCCTTGCCGCCTAGCCGCGCAACATTGCCCATCGGATCAGCCTTCGATGCCGTCACGCCCGACCACCGTCATCATCGTTCCGGTCATGGTGGCAATCAGCTTGGCCTCGCCGTCGGCGGCGAAGGCATAGGCCTGGCCGTCGGCGACGATGATGGTGCGGCCGGGTTTGGTCACCGAGCCGCGGAACAGGAAGCGCTCGCCCCGGCCGGGCGCCAGCAGATTGACCTTGAATTCGATCGTCAGCACGCCGGAGTTTTCCGGCATCAGCGAAAACGCCGCATAGCCGCAGGCCGAGTCCAGCGCGATCGAAATCACGCCTGCGTGGAGGAAGCCGTGCTGCTGGGTGAGTGCTACCGAATAGGGCATCTCGATCTCGATGATGCCGGGCGTCACCAGCGTCAGTTCGGCGCCGATCGTGGCCATCGCGTTCTGGCGCGCGAAGGAGGTCCTGACGCGGTCTTCATAGTCCGGGGCGGGTACGATCTTTGCTGCCATGGCCGCTGCTTTCCTTTATGCGGATAAGCTTATTGCAGAGGCATGGGTGGCAGGCAAATGCTTTTGCTGCACTGCAACAATCAGTCTCGTCTGCCGGCTAGGGATACGCATTCATCAGGGATTGGCGATATCCAATGGGTTCAAGCCGACCTGCGCAACGCACAGAAGTAAAACCCGTCGGTGCCGCTCAGCGCCGGCGACAGCGAAATGTCCCCTTTGGCGCCGATGCGTGCGGCTGCCTCATGACCGGGAAAACAGCTGTCCCAAAGCGCGCGATGATCGACCGGGACAAAACCGCTGTTGCGGTCCCGGAAGGCCGCGACCTGCTCGCCATTCTCCTCAGGGAAGACCGAGCAAGTGATGTAGACCAGCAGGCCGCCGGGTCTGACATAGGCCTTGGCGGCATCGAGAATCGCCGACTGTTCGCCCTTGCGGGCATCGAGCTGTCTTTGCGTCAGCCGCCATTTGGCGTCGGGACGGCGCCGCCAGGTGCCGCTGCCGGTGCAGGGCGCGTCGACCAGCACGATGTCCATGTGGTTGCCGAGCGGGGCGAGTTCGGCCGGCTTGGTGACGATCTGGACATTGCGGTTTTCCGAACGACGGATGCGGTCGAAGATCGGCGCCAGCCGCGCCTTTTCGGCGTCGTGGGCAAAGACCTGGCCTGTATTGCCCATCGAAGCCGACAGCGCCAGCGTCTTGCCGCCGGCGCCGGCGCAGAAATCCAGCACCTGCATGCCGGCTTCGGCTCCGGCAAGGGCAGCTACCACTTGCGAGCCTTCGTCCTGCACCTCGAACCAGCCTTTCTGGAAGGCCGGCTCGGCCTGCACGTTCGGGTGCCTGCCGTCGCCGTCGATCGGCGGAATGCGGATACCCTGCGGGGCGATTGCCGCGGGTTTCGCGCCGGTTCCCGACAGTTCGGCCAGCACCTTGTCGCGATTGGCCTGCAAGGTGTTGACCCTGAGGTCCAGTGGCGGGCGTGTCGCAAGCGCAGCGCCCTCGTCGACCCAAATGGGGCCGAAGGCCTGTTCGAAAAGCGGTTCGCACCAATCCGGTATGTCGGCCCGCACCGCGTCCGGCGCACCGGCGAGCCGGTGCCCGGCGATTGCCTGAAGCTCGTCGGCAGTCAGCAGCGGCGGTGCGAACTTGTCGCCATCGAGCGCGTCGTTGAGCGATTGTGCGGTCTGGCCCCATTCGAGCAGCAGCGCGCCAAAGCCGATGGCGCGCGGCGTGTCCTCGCCCAGCAGCCAGCCGGCGGAACGCTTGTGGCGCAAGGCGTCATAGACGATGTTGCCGATCGCCGCGCGGTCACCGCCGCCGGCGAAGCGATGCGACAGGCCCCAATCCTTCAGCGCGTCCGCCACCGGCCGGTGGCGCCGGCCGATGTCTTCAAGCACTTCGATGGCCGCAGCCAGCCGTCCGCCCAGTCGCATTCGTCATTCCATCATATCGAGCACATCTCAGCCTGCTCTTAGAGCTTTTCACGCCTGGATTGAACCCCGCTTCCGTCTGGCGACGATGAGGCAATCCAAACTCTGGCCAGCCACCCCGTCAGTAAACGCCCTCGGCCGGCAGCAGCAGATCGACCAGTAGATGAAAGGTCTCTAATGTTCGTGACTGGCGACTGCAAGCACGGCATGTGGCGCAACCGCTCTGCTTCCCAAGTTTTTCCGTTGAGAATACTCTTGGCGCCATGATTCGCGGCGCAGAAAAGGCGGACCGGCGGATCGCTACGAGGAGAGGGCAATGAAAACTTATCTGGCGGAAGTTCTAGGCACATTTCTATTGGTATTCATCGGTACGGCTTCTGTGGTGACAGGCGGCTTCGGCGGTGCGCTGCCGCTTGGCCAGGAAGGCATCGGTCTGGCGTTCGGCATCGGCCTCATTGCTGCGGCCTACGCGATCGGCCCGATTTCGGGCGCACATCTCAATCCGGCGGTGACGCTCGGCGTCTTCCTTGCCGGCCGGCTGCCGGCCAAGGACGTCATCCCCTATTGGATCGCGCAGGTCATCGGCGCCATCCTCGCCTCGCTGGCGTTGTGGATAATCGTCTCCGGCCAGGTCGGCGGACACACCGGCGGCTTCGGCGCCAATGGCTGGGACGTGGCCAAATGGGGCGTCAGCTCGGCGTTCCTGTGGGAAGTGATCGGCACCTTCACCTTCGTCACCGTGATCCTCGGCGTCACGGCTGAAAAGCACTCGACGGCGTTCGCCGGGCTGGTCATCGGCCTGACGCTGGCAGGATTGCATTTCGCCATCATCCCGGTGACCGGCACGTCGCTCAATCCGGCCCGCTCGATCGGCCCTGCGCTGTTTTCGGGCACTGCCGCGATCGGCCAGCTCTGGCTGTTCATCGTCGCACCGTTGATCGGCGGCGCCATCGCCGGCGTCGTCGCCAAGGCTCGAATCTTCGAGAAGGACTGAGCTTCGAAAGCCTGAATGAGGAAAAGGGCGCGGGCCAGTCCCGCGCCTTTTACTTTGGTGGATGATATTTTCGTCAAAGGCATAGCCGGGCCGGTCGTCGTTAGGACCCGAAAACGGACCTCCGGATGCCCTATGAAGCAGTCGCACCGTCTGCGATGGCGCGAGTCGTGTTCTGGTGAGGACGCGCCAAAAAATAGAATGCGGCTACGTGCGTGATCATCAGCAGCGGTACGTAGATGATCGGGATCGCATAGGCGGCGCCAAGTTGCTCCGCGTGTGCAGGAAGGCCTACCTGGATGGCGTGGTAATAGTCGACGACGAGCTCGACTGTGCCTACGAGATTGAAGGTGACGACGAACGGCCAGAAGAGCCGAGGCAGCCTCACCGTGAGCAGCGCCAGCATCGCCAGCAGCCCTGTTGCAAAGTCACCGTAGGCGGCGAACACGGCGAAGTGGGCTGGGAGATCGGGGCTGACGACGCCCGCCAGGATGAAAACGAGCCCGAAGAAGCGGAAGCTGTGCAGAGTGGCGATGGCCCGCTGCGCCGCGACCCGGTCCATTGAGTTCAGCCACGGCAGACCGTAGGCGCCGAAGCAGAGCAGCCACGCGACGTAGCCTAGAACGAGATGGGTTTGGAACAGAATTTCCGTGGACATTTTTAACCTCCTGTCGGCAGCTGGTTCACGCGACCTCCCAGTTTCAGCCGGTTACCTAAGCCAGCTTCCATAATTCGACCATCCGGTGTAATCACAACAACCTATGAAGCAGAACTACACAGTCCGGCATGGTGCGCTGGAGGGCATCGAGGTGTTCCTGGCCGTCGCCAGGCGCCGTAACTTCCGCCGTGCGGCCGCGGATCTCGGTGTGACGCCGTCCGCCGTGAGCCAGGCGGTGCGCACGCTGGAAGCCCGCATGGGTGCGGCGCTGTTCGTGCGCACGACGCGAAGCGTCGGTTTGACCGAGGCTGGCCAGCGGTTCCTCGAACGTGCAGGCCCTGCCTTCGAGGAACTCGTCGCGGCAGGCGAGGCCGCGCGCGATGTTGGTCAACGGCCGACCGGGCTGCTGCGCCTGTCCGTACCCCGCGCCGTCGTGCCGTTGATCCTGGAGCCGATGATCGCGTCGTTCTGCCGAACCTATCCCGAGATCGAACTGGAGATCGCCGCGAGCGACGAGATGGTCGATCTCGCGACCGGCGGGTTCGATGCCGGCATCCGCCTCGGCCAGTTCATCGCACCCGACATGATCGCGGTGCGGCTGCCGCCATCGTTCCCGTTCCTGGTCGTCGGCCGCCCGGACGATCTCGAGCCCCATGGC
>NZ_JAMYSA010000038.1:0-61166 GCF_040321735.1 Mesorhizobium sp. M0293 | reverse complement strand
TGGTCGGCGACCTGCGGCCGTGCGGCCGGCGAAACCAGCATGTTGCCGCGTGAGATCTCGACCTCGTCGTCAAGGACCAGCGTGACGGCCTGGCCGGCAGCCGCCTGGGCAAGATCGCCGCCATACGAGACGATCCGCTTGACGCGCGAGGATTTGCCCGATTTGGCGACGACGACCTCGTCGCCTGAAGCAACCGAGCCGGACGCGATCGTGCCGGCAAAGCCGCGAAAGTCGAGATTGGGGCGATTGACATACTGGACCGGAAACCGGAACGGCAGTTCAACCACCGCCTCATCGACCGACACGGTTTCGAGATGCTCGATCAGCGTCGGGCCGGAATACCATTCCATGCTTTCGGAGTGGCGGCTGACATTGTCGCCGTAACGGGCCGACATCGGGATCGGCACCATGGTCTGGAAGCCGAGATCGCGCGAGAATTGCCGGTAGTCTTCAACGATCCGCTCGAAGACCGCCTGGTCGAACCCGACGAGATCGATCTTGTTGACGGCCAGCACGATGTGGCGGATGCCGAGCAGCGAGGCGATGATCGAGTGGCGCCTCGTCTGGCGCAGCACCCCTTGCCGGGCATCGATCAGCACGATCGCCAGGTCGGCGGTGGAGGCACCGGTCGCCATGTTGCGGGTGTACTGCTCGTGGCCGGGCGTGTCGGCGACGATGAACTTGCGCTTCGGCGTGGCGAAGAAGCGGTAGGCGACATCAATGGTGATGCCTTGCTCACGCTCGGCCTCAAGGCCATCGACCAGCAGCGCGAAATCGATGTCGTCGCCGGTCGTGCCGTGCTTGCGCGAATCGCGTTCGAGCGCGACGAGCTGGTCCTCGAAAATCTGCTTGGTGTCGGAAAGCAGGCGCCCGATCAGCGTCGACTTGCCGTCATCGACGGAACCGCAGGTCAGGAAGCGCAGCAGCGACTTCTTCTCCTGCGCCGCCAGATAGTCGCGGACGCCGTCGGTGGGGGCGAGGCTCTTTGCCATGATGTGGCGCATGGTCAAAAGTACCCCTCGCGCTTCTTCTTTTCCATCGAGCCAGATTCGTCGCGGTCGATCAGGCGCCCCTGCCGTTCGGAGGTGCGCGCGGTCAGCATTTCGCCGACGATGGCTTCCAGCGTGTCGGCATCCGATTCTATGGCGCCGGTCAGCGGATAGCAGCCCAGCGTGCGGAACCGCACCAGCCGGTTCTCCACCGTCTCGCCGGGGCGCAGTTTCATGCGCTCGTCATCCCTGAGGATCAACATGCCGTCGCGTTCCACCACCGGCCGTTCCTTGGCGAAATAGAGCGGCACGATCGGGATACTTTCCTGCAGGATGTACTGCCAGATATCGAGTTCAGTCCAATTCGACAGCGGAAAGACGCGGATCGATTCGCCTGTTGCGATGCGGGTGTTGAATATCTTCCACATCTCGGGGCGTTGGTTCTTCGGGTCCCACACATGCTGGGCATTGCGGAAGGAGAAGATGCGCTCCTTGGCGCGCGATTTCTCTTCGTCGCGACGGGCGCCGCCAAAGGCCGCGTCGAAACGGTATTTGTCGAGCGCCTGGCGCAGCGCCACAGTCTTCATCACATGGGTGTGGGTGTTCGAACCATGGTCGAACGGATTGATGTTGTCACGCACGCCATCTTCGTTGACGTGAACCAGGAGATCGAAGCCGAGTTTCTGCGCCATCTGATCGCGAAAGGCGATCATCTCGCGGAATTTCCACGTCGTGTCGACGTGAAGAAAGGGAAACGGCGGTTTGGCGGGATAAAACGCCTTCATCGCCAGATGCATCAGCACCGATGAATCCTTGCCGACGGAATAAAGCATGACCGGCTTGGAAAAGGCGGCCGCAACCTCGCGGAATATGTGGATGGACTCGGCTTCAAGCCGCTGAAGATGCGTAAGCGCTGTTGTCATGGACTGCGGGCGTTCTTTCGTACATTCCGACAGAAGACGTCACCTATTCGAGCTTTTTGCGCCCGGTTCAAGCCTGCTTCTGGACAATCTCTCTCGTCCGGCGTTCTACCAGATCGCCGGTGTCTAGAACAATGCAAGACTGGTCCTGCGGCACATGGTTCGGGAATGAATTTTCCACGGATGCCGAAAAACCCGGAAATTCCTGCTCGCAAGCTCGACAGGTGAGAAAACGCAGGAAAAATATTGCTTGAATAGACAGGCTACGGTTCCTTCCGGGAACCTCCTCCGATCGACCCGCGCCGGCTGCCGATTTTCAGTGGCAATTGGGACCCCGACACACTATCGAAAAGGGAGCCCAGCCGCTATACCGCCCTTGGGAAGCGGGCAAGTGCATCATGGGGCATGGGCAGTCTCGAGGCGAGCGCATTCTACGTCGCTAAACAAGATCCGCCGCATGAAATTCCCGAAAATAGCGAGCCGGAAAAATTGAGCAGGCTTTCATCCCTGAAACAGCAATTCACGCCCTCGCGGGTGAACATCTACTTCTCCATCCTTTGTTTCTTTTTTCCACCGGTTCTGGGATCGGTGGTCAGTTTTGTTTTCAACGGCGGAGCCCTGGCTTCCGTCGTGCTGATTGCATCTGGGAAAAGGCGCTTCAACGCAGACCGGCCAATGATCTGGCTGACGATAGCGATCTACGCCTACTGCGCGGCCAATCTCCTGGCCACCGTCGTCAACAATTCGTTCGTCCGCGATGCGCCACACCTTATCCCGCTCGTCACCTTCCTGTTTTTCCCCGTCTCTTATTCGACCTGGAGCATCACGCAGAAAACCATGCTTGCCCGCACCATCGTGCTCAGCAGCATGGCCGCCTGTTTTGTCGCGCTGCTCATGGCCGTCATCCAGCAATATTGGATTGGGGTCAGGGCCGAGGGCGGGGCCGGCAATCCAATCGTCTTCGCAACCGTCGTCTGCCTTGCCGTGGTGGTCTGCGTGGCCGGCGCCTTGTCAGGCATAGAGCGAGCCCGTAATCCCCTTTTCTACGCCGCATTGGCCGGGACGATAGCCATCATCTATTCCGGTTCGCGTATTGCCTGGCTGGCTCTGCTGGTTGCCGGCATCGCTGTTTTGCTTATCAACCATCGGAGGCTCAAAGGTAGGAATGCCGTTCGTGTGCTTCTGCTGCTGGCGGCAGTCGGCATCGTGGTCGCCGCTTTCGGCTTCCAGTTGATATCCGGGCGCATCGACTTTCTGCACTCCGATTGGAATGCGCTGGGCGCGCAGGGCAATTACGACAGCTCGTTGGGAATACGTGTTGCGCTTTGGGAGATCGGCCTCAAAGCATTCCGTGACATGCCGCTGTTCGGGCACGGGGTGGGTGCGACCCAGCTTTTGATCAAGCAGGGCTTTCATGATCAGTTCGCAATGAGCACAGGCTTCAACCATTTTCATAACGGCTTCCTGACCGCCTTGGTGCAAGCAGGAATTCTGGGCGCCGCAACGCTGGCGGCGATCTTTGTCGTTGCCGCTGGAAATGCTGTCCGGGTCTTGCGAAACAGCAGCGATCCGGTCGAGCGGTTCGGCGCCACCATGATTGTCATCGTCATTGTCACCTATCTCACGGCGGGGATGACGGGCATCCTCGTCGGCCATGACATTCTGGACTCGGTGCTGATGATCTTCCTGGTGTGCGGAACGTATCTTGCCTCCGGCCGTCAGGCTCCGTTGATGGAAAAGCATGCACCTCCACCAGTGATGGAAGAGCAGGCGCTTCCGGCAGCCACCCAAGAGCTGTTGCGAGCAAGGCAATGAGGGTCCTGGTCACCGGCGCGACGGGTTTCATCGGCCGCTTGGTCGTGCATCATCTTCGCCAAGCCGGCGCCGAGCTTCGCCTCGCCTCCCGCCACCCGGAGCGGCTTGGGCCGGGGGATGGCGCGGTGCCGATGCCCAATTTCGATGCGCCGGCCGCGGCCTTCCTGACACTCACCAGGGAAGTAACCCACGTCGTCCATTGTGCCGGCCTCAACAACGATCAAGGCAATGCCACCGAAGCCGACTACCGGGCGGCCAATGTGGAATTGAGCGCGCGGCTGGCGCATGCCGCGGCGGCGCAGGCAAGCGGACGCTTCATCCATCTCTCCTCGATCCGGGCCGTGATCGGCGCTCGCGTCAGCGCGACGATCGACGAGAACACGTTTTCTGACCCGCAATGCGTCTATGGGCGCTCGAAGCGCGAAAGCGAGATCAAGGTTTTGGACGCCTATGCGTCGCATGGCCGCTCCGACGCCGCCGTGTTGCGCCTGCCCCCGATCTACGGAAGCGGCATGAAGGGAAACCTGGCGACGCTGATGCGCCTTGCCGATACGGCGCTGCCGCTGCCGACGGGTGCCCTGACGGGAGTCCGCTCGCTGATGTCCGCCGAGGCCGTAGTGCGGGCGGTGTCGCACCTGCTGAGCCATTCCGGAGCGCTCCGCCCAATCTATGTCGGCGCCGACATGCCACCGGTCGCCGTCGAGGCCGTCATTGCCGCCTTTCGCAGGGGGTTTGGACGGCCGACGCGGCTGATGACGGTACCGGCCGGCCTGATGCGACCGGTCGCGGGCTTGCTGGGCAAGCAGGCATTTTGGGACAGCATGACAGCGACACAGATATGCGATCCCGCCCTCTTGATATCGCAGGGATGGGCGCCGGAAACCGATCCGTTGGAGCGGCTGGCCGAGCTGGCGCGGCTCGGTAAGTCGTAGCTTCCTATCCACTTTTGGGATCGTGGTTTGTTCAGCCTCGATAGAGCGTTCCGAGCAGGATCCGAAGGTCAAGCCGGAACGACGCGGTCCTCAGATAGGTGGCATCCGTTTCAGCCAAAAGCTCAGGGTTCGACATGTCGATTCCCCTGATCTGAGCCAGGCCGGTTATGCCTGGAAGCGCCGCCAAAACCCCCAGCCGCCTGCGACACTCGATCAATTCCGTTTGGGTCGGCAGGCAGGGACGCGGCCCGACCAGGCTCATCTCGCCCTTCAGGACGTTCCAGAACTGTGGCAGCTCATCGAGCTTGAACTTCCGCAGGACCTTTCCGACCGATGTCACGGAATTCGGGGGCGCCTCATGCGAGGGCAATGACGGCGTCCCGACATACATGGTGCGCAACTTGTGACAGCGAAAAGGCCTGCCGTCGCGGCCGACCCGCGTCTGCGAAAAAATAGCCGGACCGGGCGACGATGCCCGAACGGCAAGGACGGCAAGCACCAATACGGGGGACGTGACCACCAGCAGCAAAGCCGCACCGGCAAGATCGAAGATTTGCTTGGTTGCCTTCATGAACGGCCGATCGTGCTCCCTGCCAAAGTCCCGAGGCAACGCCGCAGGCCAAGCCCATCAATCCGGTCGACGTAGCATGAGCTCATCTCTTGACCAAGCGCGCCACGCAGTCGTTCGATGCTCAGATGCGCCCGAGGATGAAAGCGAGATAGAGCCCCAGGGTCCCGGGAAGGGTCTGTCGATAGACACCGCTTTTGCGCAAACCAGCCAAGCGGCGGAAAAGACCGCCCTGCCGACCGTTGGTGAACAGGTCAAAGCACGCCGCCGCGTCTTCGGTCAGCAGATCGCGATTGACGGCGAGTCCGTCAAGATTGAGATCCGTCCAGTCGGCGAACTCGCCCTTGAAGAGGCGGCCAAGCCGGGAAATCCTTGCTCTCCACGACACGTTGGCGCCAACCAGGTTTGCCGCGTGCTGCCGATAGCGCACCAGCGGCCGTGGATCGTAGCGGACGATGCCGCCGGCGGCGGTCACGATGAGATAGGCCCACCAGTCGTGGCTGACGAACCCGGTCCGCGCAGAGGCCCTGGCCAACAGGTCGCGTGCCGCGGCGTTGAGCAGGATGGTGTTGCCGCCGGCGATACTTTGCACAAGTGCGTTGCGAAAGGACGGCGGGCGGGCAAACAGCGGCGAATGGCCGACAAGGCTTCCCGTTTCCGTCATGGTCGCGGTTCGCGAGCAAAACATCAGCGGGGTGTTTGCGTCATAGGCCTGCATCCAGCTGATAGCGCTCTCCAGCCTGTCGGGCTCCCAGATATCGTCCTGGTCGCAGAAGGCATAGCCGTCCGCATCGATGCGTCGATCAAGGATCATCGACCGGAAATTGGCCGCGAATCCTTGCCGCGGCCCCTCCACAAGGGTCATTCGCCCCTTCGGCCAGCGGGATTGCCATGCCTCGATGATGGCAATCGTGCCATCGGTGGAACCATCGTCGGATATCCACAGGTCGATCAGAGGATGCGACTGCGCGAGCAGCGACTGCAGCTGCTCATCGATGAAGGCGGCGCCATCTTTCGTGCCCATCAGGACTGCGATGCGCAGATCTGCTTTATCCACGAACGTCAAACACCTTGCATATGCGCGAGATTTTCAGATCCCCGAATCATGGTCGCGTCGGAAGAGGAACGGTTTAGCCCGCCTGCCCGATCGTTTTCGGGATCGCGTCCTGATGTATGCTCCCCCTGGCCTTCTTGGCGCGGTCAAGGCGTGCCAGCACGGCGAGCGCGGCAGCCTTGTCCTGGTTTTTCGCCGACTGCTGCAGCGCCGTGAGCGCGACCTGGACATCCGACCATTCCACGACGTCCGTGCTGAGGCCAAAAATCTTCGAAATGCCGAGTTCGACGAGTTCCTCATCTTCGCCATGCAGCGTTTCGTGGAGTTTTTCGCCCGGCCTTATGCCGGTGAACCGGATTGCGATGTCCTTGTATGGGCTCTTTCCGGACATGCGGATCATCGTTTCGGCCACTTCAAGAATCGGCACCGGCTTGCCCATGTCGAGCATATAGACGGCATAGTCATCCCCGCTCTGCCGCGACGCAGCATCGGCCGCCGACATGATGACGAGATCGACGGCTTCGGCCACTGTCATGAAATAGCGCGTCATGCGCCGGTCGGTGATGGTGACAGGTCCTCCGGCCTCGATCTGCGCCTGGAATATGGTCGCTACCGAACCATTGCTGCCAAAGACATTGCCGAACCGCACAGCTATGAACTTGGTAGCGGAGCGACGCCCGCCCGGCTCGGCCGCTGGCGTCCCATGCAAGGCGCTGACGATCTGTTCGGCGGCCCGCTTTGTCATGCCAAGCACCGATGAGGGATCCACCGCCTTGTCGCTCGATATCAGGACAAATTGCGCAACCCCGCATTTGGCGGCGACCTCGGCACAGACGAGCGTTCCGAAAATATTGGTCTGGATGGCCGAAACCCAGTTTTCCTCGAGCAGCGGAACGTGTTTTAGCGCCGCGGCATGAAAAATGATATCCGGCCGGAATTCCGTAACGACACGCGTTATCTGGCGTCGGTCCGCGACATCGACGATGCGAACCTTGAGACGGTCGTGGTCCTTCTCGTCGATATACTGGCTCAACTGGAAGATGCCGAACTCGGAGTTGTCGGCGACCAGCACCGCCTCCGCTCCCAGTTCCAGCGACCGTTTGACCAGCGTTCGGCCGATCGAGCCGGCACCGCCCGTCACCAGAACACGTTTGCCGCCAACAAAGGTGCTGATGCGCTCGATATCGGACGCGACTGTCGGACGGCGCAGGATTGTTTCCATCTCGACGGTGTCGAGAACCAGCTTTCCGTGCCGTTCCAGCTCCGAAAGACCGGAGAACTGCACCACATTTATGTCGCCGTGCCGGGCGACGCGGACGAGTTCCGAATACTCCTCGATCTCGCGCTCGGCGCCGCTGCCGAAAATCAGCAGGTCCAGGCTTTTGGTGCCGCTCGCATAGTCTTCCAGCATGTCGATCAGACGCGGCCGGGTCGCCACCACGGGGACACCCTGGATCCGCGTGCCCAACGGCGCGCCGCGCTCGGTCGCCATGATGCCTGCAATGGAATAGTCCGCCGGCTGCGCCGTGCGCGTGAAGCGAATGATCAGGTCGGCCTCGCCGAGACGGCCGACGAACAGCGCGCGCTTGGTCCGCGTCTCGTTGGTCTTGCGGCTCAAGATGCCCCAGCTCGCGCCGTCACGCAGGAAGCGGTAGAATAGCCGGGGCGCCGATATGATCGTGAAGGAGACGAGGAAGAAGACGATGAACTGACGCTCGTTGAGCCCCTGCACCGGTTGGAAAGAACGAACCAGCAGCGAAGTGGCGTACAGAGCGAACGTCAAAATCGCGCAGCTCTTCAGGATATTGAAAAAGTCCGGCGTCGAGGCAAAGCGCCAGACGGTCGTGTAGAGGCCACAATATCTGAATAGCAGATGGCTGATGAGAACAATGCCCGCCCAGGTTGCCAAACCCTCGTTGGAGAGCGGTTCGAACGAAAGATTCGACCGCGAAAGCACGAGGCTGAGCGCCACGGCGACCAGGACCATGGCCACGTCCTGGACCATGATGAAGGCGCGCCGCATCTGTGGCCTAAGTCCGAATACTGCTTCGAGGTAAGAATTCATTGGACGGCACTAGACTCCAGACTCACGGATATGATGGACACCGCGAAGTGCGAACACGAAGATACTTCGTGGCCGATCACCTTTCTCAAGGCGCCATCCCCGGTCCCCACCGTTCTGTATCGCATACTGCGGGGTTGAAGGCATAGCCAGATTTTTTTTGGGGGCGGGCAATCCCGCGCAAAGTTGCGGTCATGTGTTGCCTATGGGTTGTGGGAATTGTTTAGGGTTGCCTATCCCCGCCGAAATATGCGAAGCAGCCGGCTATGAGGAGCATCGACGACCTATTCTTGGCCGAGATCGAAAAGCAGAAATTGCTTACCGAAGGCGTGCTGCTTGCGTCGCAGAAGTACTCAGATCTCCCGATACCGATTCCATCCGGGCCGCACGCTCTTAATGCTGTCCTGCTGGCAGGTGGTGTTGAAGTCGACTGAATATTGAGCCTAACTGGACCCCAAATGAACCCGAAGAACCCTTATCCGCACGAGATATCGTTCGATCAGCACATCTGGCTGCCGCGCGCCAACGCCAACTACAATAGCTTGGCCAATGCAAGTCATGATCGGAAAGATATTCAATCACTGATTGAGAACACCTTTCCAGAGGTGCGCGACCCATCCGGGGCTCATCCGCCATTCGTTGAATTGTACCTCCAGCAGGCGCTGTCGGCGGATGAAACGGACAAAGTAAAAGCCAAATGCGCGGAACTCGGCTGGACAGACAGCCCCTATGACCAACTGCGGGCGGCGACACATTTCTTTGATGACCTTCGCGAGAAGATCGGTCTGTCAGCCGTAAACCCGCCAGAGCACATTCACCGGATGCAGCGAGGCGAGTGCTATGTCGGCGATGTCTACAGCGCAAATCTGATTTTCAACACGCTACGAAGGCGCGACCTCAGATTCGAAAACGGGAAGCGATATCTTGACTTCGGTTGTTCGTCAGGGTCGCTTATTCGCATCTTGACCGCAGTGATGAAGGACGCTTCATTTTTTGGTGTTGATCCCATAGAAAGTGCCATCGAATGGGCTACTGCCAACATTCCGGCCGGTACCTTTCTGAAATCTGAACTCTCGCCGCCGCTCGCCTTTCAAGACGGCTTTTTCGACGGTGTGACGGCTATTTCGATCTGGTCACACCTTGGCGAAAAAGAAGCGCTTCGCTGGTTTGATGAGATGAACAGGTGCGTGAAACCTGGAGGTTGGCTGCTTTTTACCACACACGGGCGAGTGTCTGTCAGCTACTACAATTTGCGCGAAATGCATCTGCCAAAACGGATCTTGGCAACACTGGAAGGCCTGCTGAACAGTGACTTCGTGTTCGAGGAAACCTATCTTGGGCAATCTCCGGAAGGCATTGACGCAACAGGCTACGGCAACGCTTACCTGACGAGGGAATGGGTCCTGAAGAACCTAACGGGTAAGTGGCGAATGCTGTCCGTCGATTTCGGGGCCAATCAAGAAAATCAAGACGTCTACCTGCTGCGGAGAATGTGACGTTTCTCCCAACACGGGCATCACTCAACTCAAATCACCTCTGAGGAAGGCGTGCCCTGAGAGACGCCGATACATCAGAGAACCGGCTGTCGCCGGCGAGATTGTTCCATTCGTGCGGGTCGGCTGCGTGGTCATAAAGCTCTTCGCTGCCATCGACGTATCGTGTGAATCGCCAGTTCTTCCACCTCAAGGAGTGATTCCCCTCTAGCCAGGTCGTGATTGCCGGCGCCTCCACAGGCTGGGCGCCGTACATTGCGGAAATAAGCGATTGGCCATCAATTCGTTGCGGGATATCCAGGCCGCAAAGATCGAACAACGTCGGGAATAAGTCGATGAGGCTTACCGGCTCGCTGATGCGGAATTTGGCCGTTTCCGCCTTTGACCTTGGCGGGATCACGATGAAAGGCACACGCGTTGCTTCTTCCCACAAGACAAATTTGCGCCAATGCAGCTTTTCGCCGAGGTGAAAACCGTTGTCACCCCAGAGCACGACCGCCGTGTCGTCGGCAGCAGGAGAGCTTTCGAGAGCGCGCAGGACGGCTCCTATCTGATGGTCGCAATAGGAGATCGAGGCCAGATATCCGTGCACGGCATCTCGCCACTGATGATGGGAAGTTACCGTCTGATGATCCGGCGGCGACAGAGCCCAAGCCTTAGCGATGTCAGGCACGTCATCGAGGTCGTCAGCCTTGACGAAGGGCAGTGAAAGGGCGTCTCGATCGTAGAGATCGAAAAAGCGCTGCGGAACATACCAGGGTAGATGCGGCTTGTAGAAGCCTGCCGCACAGAAGAACGGCTCTTTGGGTGGAGCCGCCAGAAATCTTGTTACCGCTTCCGTCGTGCGCATGTCCGGCATGAGGCTTTCTTGCTCATCCGGTAGCAGCCCCCAATCGAAATGATGATTGCGAGAGTCAAGTGCCTCAAAGTGATCGAAATCGAACATTTTGTTCAGCGGACGGTTGGGCGGTAGAGGCTCCGGGTTGACGGTCTCGAACGCGTCCCACATAGCCGGGCGGTTCTCCGAATCGACCCAACCAGCCTGGCGGCGCCTGTCGCGCCCAGCCGTGGCATAGTCGAAGTAGCCATGAAACACTTTACCTGCGCCAAAACAGAAATAACCGCGCTCCCTCAGTTTCTCAAGGAAAGTCGGGCGTCGCAACGGGGCGTCCCAGAACGGCTCGTTGGCATAGACGCCCGTGGTTGAAGGTAGACAGCTAGTAAAAACGGACATGCGGCTGGCATTACAGTAGGGGGCAGTGCAGTAGGCATGCGTGAACGTCGTCCCGAGACGCGCCAGTTTCTCGATATTTGGCGTCTTGACGTCGGGGTGACGGCCAAGCGGGCTGATCCAGGAGTTCAGGTCGTCGGCGACGATGAAGAGAATGTTGGAGGTCACGACGTCGCCTCGTAGCTCATCGAATGCCACGTTGGCCAATCGTCAACTTGGATGCCAGACGTCTTGGCAAAGGCCTCAAGATCGTCGGCATATAGGCTTTTCAGGTAGCGGAAATCCACCTCGCTAAGGCGACCGAAATCAGATTCACCGACGTGCTGGATGATCGGCTTGCCTGGCGGAAAGGGCCGCAACTCGAGGAACGCGGCGATCGACGCGAGGGTTGCCGCAGGGTCGCGCTTCAGGTCATTGGACCGCAGGAACAGAACGTTCTGGCGATCGAAAAGCCCGAGCAGCCGATCGATCTGCCGCCCATAAAAGCCTCGTTCCACGTAGCTGTAAGTTCGCCATGCCGGGTCATTCGGCGCCACGTCGCGCAGCCGCCACCGGCCTTGCCTTATGGCGAAGCCGAATGGAACATTGTCCGCGCCCCTCTCGATCTCCATTCGCCAATGCGACCACGCCCGCTCTATGGGGTCGCGGAAGATCAGGATGAGCCGCATATCAGGGCTATATGCCACGATGCGCTCCAGCGCATTTGGCCAGAAGATCGAGATCGGCGTGGCCTCGAAAGCAATGCGGTCGTCACCGTCGGTGGCGGGGAAGAGGCGGTGAAGCCGTTCATAGTCAGGCTTAGCCCAATCCACTCCCGTCTCGTCGTCAAAAAAGTGGGTTTCTTTGACGCTTGGGCCTTGCAGGTCTGGGTGGCGCGTAAGATATGAGAAGAGAGATGATGTTCCCGCCTTTTGCACCCCGGCAATCATAAACCCGACTCGGCCGTCACGCATCGACCTGGCTCTCACCCGTTCTGATCTTTGTGACGATGGCGTGGCCGGCATTGTCATCAACCGACAAGTTAACGAGCCCTAAAGATGGACGCCCTTCGACCAACGGCATCACGCGGAAGGCAATCCCATCAACCAAGCGATGAATTTGCCTGAGGCCAGACGCATCAATAGTGAAGACTCCTGCGTTGGAAAAATAAGTGCCAGTCACAAGCGCCGCGCGGAACGGCATACAGATTTCGATGACATCATCGGCCTCTACGTCCACTCCGCTACTTAAGGCACTGCTCAGTTGGCCAGACACCTCAACGCCCGCGACAGTCTTCATCAAGAACGCAAAACAGACATTGGTGAATGCCGCTGAAAAATGGACAGAGTAGCGCATCTGGTAGACTGCGTTGTGAATGAGGCTATTTACCTGCTCCCCATTCATCTTGGTGATACGGATATCCTCGATGCGACCGCCCCATTCTTCGTAAGCAACGGTGCTTTCGGGCTTGAGGTGCGGGTCGAAAAACTCTTCGGGGTCCGGTTCACTTGGAGCAACAGATGCCGAATCCGAATGTTTTTTCGATCGACTCTCGGCTGTCCCTTCGGCAATTTCCTGTCGAATGATTGCAGCCGCTTCGGGCGGAGCGTAGGAAAGTCGTTGATACTGGGCAACAACGCTGCGGGGCCTGCCTTGCAATATCATCTCGCCGCCGTCCAACAGCATCGCGCGATCACACAACTGGACGATGGTCTGTGCGCCGTGGCTGACAAACAAGATCGTTCCGCCCCGTTCTCGAATCTCCTCTATGCGAGCAAAGCATTTGCGCTGAAAAGCCTCATCGCCCACCGCCAGCGCCTCGTCCACCACCAGTATGTCCGGGTCGACGTTGATCGCCGTAGCGAACGCGAGGCGCACATACATTCCAGACGAGTAGGTCTTTACCGGCTGGTTGATGAAATGGCCGATTTCAGCGAAACGCGCGATATCGTCGAAACGCCACTCCATCTCCTTGCGAGGCACGCCCAGGATTAAAGCGTTGAGGAAGACGTTTTCGCGGCCGGTGAACTCCGGATTGAAGCCAGCGCCGAGTTCGAGCAACGCAGCGATACGGCCATTGACCTCAACCGAGCCGCTGGTCGGTTGCAACGTACCACAGATGATCTGCAGCAGCGTCGACTTGCCGGAGCCGTTACGGCCGATGATGCCTACGGTTTCGCCCCGCCCGATATCAAATGAGATGCCCGAAAGAGCGGCGAAGTCGCGGAAGTAGCTGCGCGGCGGCCGGCCGGCCAGACGCTCCAGACGCGGCACGATCATCTGCTTGAAGCGATCTTCCGGCCGTTCGAACATCACGTAGCGTTTCGACACATCGCGCAGGCGAATGGCGACATCTGGCCCGCGATCGCCGTCCACAGATCTGTTAGAGGACATCGGCAAAGCCTCTGCGGGTCTTCTGGAAAAATTGATATCCGACATATGCGAGCACCACCGCAGCGAGCGAGTAGCAGCCGAGCGCCATCCAGTCAGGCTGCACCCCAAATATGATCACATTGCGAAAGCTCTCAACCGGAACCGCAAGCGGATTGAGAGACAGCCATGGCTGAAGCCAGACCGGCAGTGCTGCCCTTTGGAAAAAGACCGGCGACAGAAATAAAGTCGCGGTCACCAAGGGCGCCACGATCTGGCTCATGTCTCGAAAATAGACGCCGACGGACGCCAAGATCCAAGCCACCCCCAGCACCAGCACCACCATCGGAGCGAACACCACGGGGGCCAGAACCACCGTCATATGGATGCCGCCAAAGACGACATAGGCAAAGACCAACAACACCAGAAGGCTTATTACCGCATGAAACAGCGCCGAACCGGCCGAAACGACAGGTAGGATCTGGATCGGGAATACGATTTTCTTGACATAGTTGGCATTGCCCACGATTAGCCCCGGTGCAAGCGAAACGACTTCCGCGAAAAACTGGAAGACAATCAACCCACAAAACAAGATGACCGCGAACTCGCCGGTCGAATGCGTAGCGTTTTGCTGGTCAGGGATTGTCCAGCGAGATTTCATCACTACGCCGAAAACGAAGGTGTAGACTGCTAGCATGAACAGCGGGTTGAGGAGCGACCACGAAAGTCCTAGCGCCGAACCGCGGTAGCGGCCCGTTATCTCTCGCCGGATGAGCGAGATAAGCAAAGAGAGAAACGAATGTAATTCTGGCATCGGCCACCGCTTTTCACTGTTTATTGTTTTTCAAACACCGAGGTTGTTCCCCAGGCAATTTGAAGCGCTTTTTGGGCCTCGATATTCAACATGTCGTCTGGCTCGTCTCTCATGTGCTTCGCCGCCAACTCAAATAGGCGACGTACTGGCATCTCTGAAAATTCGCCGCGCAACTCTTCGTCCACGCCAGACAAATAAGTACCGACTATCTGGTTAATTGTAAGTATCGGATGATTCGACTTCGTCATCATCTGATCTTTCAACATCAAATCTTCAAATAACTTCACAACCCCAGATCTCGTGGCATTGAAATAATGCTGGGGATAGCCATGCTCGGCTTGCAGAAAAGGCATCATCACAAGCACCCTACCCTTGGGCTTCAGCACGCGGGCCAACTCCCTTGCACAAAGAAATGGATCGTCAACGTGCTCAAGTACGGCCAATGAAAGCACTCCGTCAAAGCTTTCATCTTTGAATGGAAGATCTTGCCCAATAGAAATTACATCAGTACTTGGATAATCGTATATATCAGTGCTAAAAACGTTCGAGAGTGGCCGTTTCCTTAACCCAGCACCGGCATCCAAAAATATACTACCAGATGGGAACTCACTCAAAAACCTATTAACGACCGGCCCATAAAGATGTGACGAAACCGCATCACGTTTCTCTTCAAGGACTGGCGACACCGTCCAACCATCCGGGAGCGCGGAAGGCGCAAAGCAACGGCTGTCCCTTTCGATCCTCCCCTTGAAGAGAGATCTCAGTTTTATTTCTTTTGCACCTTTTTCAGAATGGTAAGATGCCGCGAGCCCTATCGCTTCGTCGGTCACTCCAAAATCCAATTCCACCTCTCGCGCATCATTTGATATAAACTTAATGGTCAGAGAACGGCCCCGAAGCTGGAGCCCGCACAAATCCAGATACGCGGTAAATCCAACCGCAGCGCCTGGATCAAGACCTACTCGCGGGTAGAACGCGACTCTCAAGGCGCCAGCCGGGCTTTCCGAGACCAATCCAGAAAGGCTGACAGCAATTGTCTTTTCGACGGGGATTGCGATCCACCCATCGATCGAGTTGATGGGATGTCGAAGCACCCGGTCCTGGGGATCGTCGACTTCGATTCTGGTTTCGCCATGGGGGTCGAACTTATCTTCCACCGCTTCGCTCCGTGGCAACTTTAGGCCACCTATCGTTCATTGATGGGCAAACGTGAGAGGACGCCCGCCGCTGGCGACCAATGCATGAGCGAACTCCGACTCGATGGGAGATCGAACATCGAATTTCGGCTTCCACTCGAGTTGCTGGCACACCTTGTCAATTTTCAATCTGACATCCCTTACCAGAAAACTCTTCTCTCTCACGTATTTTCTTTCTATCTGCATTCCAGTTACATCGGCGCACAGGTCGACTATTTCATTTACGCTATAAACCTTGCCCATCCCCACATTATATACTTGATTCCTTGCCGACTCTGCCCCAAGGCAGCGTTCTACAACGTCACAGAGATCCCTGACATCGATGTAGTCGCGCAAACTGCCTCCATCGCCCCAGATCTCGAGTGCGCGGTTTGAAATCGCGGCATCCAGGGCGCGCGCGACAAGGCCCTGTCCCTTTTCAGATGACTGATAGCGCCCTATAGGGTTCGACGCTCTAATAATCGTGTAGGTCCATCGCCCTTCAGTCGACATTGTCCGGATCATCTCCTCCACCATCAATTTGCCACATCCATACGGGCTTATCGGGTTGGTAGGGTGCTCCTCTGAAATAACAGGCGAAAGAGGCGGCCCGTAAACAGCTCCGCCCGATGAGATATAAACGACATGCTGGATCCCTGTGGATCGCGCCGCCTGCAGAAATCGTGAATACGGGAGGACATTCCTTTCAACCTCTGAAGCGATTTCATTGGCAAATGTACTGGGTACCGATGCACTGACAAGAAGAACAACTACCTCTAGATCCCGCAAATATTCGACGTAACTTTCGGGGCTTTCAAAGTTTATAATTGTGGTTTTCGCATCCAAACCAGGTACTTCGCGCCTGGAGAAAACCCGAAACCCTATCTCGGTTGCATTCAAATGGTCGATCAGATTACGACCAATGAAGCCAGATCCTCCAAATATCCCAATCATCCTATCTCTCTCAAGAATGCGGAAATCTTCTCTGCTTCTGCCTTCCAGCTGCTGCTTTTCGACCGCTCCAAAGCCAAGGCCGCGCGTTCAGCCATATCTTCAGGGTTCTTGAGAGCGGCCATAAGTGCCTCGACGATTGATTCGACGTCCAATTCGCAATAAAAAGCCTCCTCTTCCGGCAACAACCAAGTAGCGTTTGGGCCCCGGTTTATTACAAGCGGACAACCGCATGCAGCCATCTCTAAAGGGAGCAACGACAAATTTGTGGAAGATAGGATCAATCCAACATCGCATTGCGAATAGAGATCAGGAAGGTTCGGCACCGCCACAGTCCCAGCATTCAGATGATGGAAGGGAATTTCATATCCACTGACATCCCAGCCCGCAAAGATAACGGCAACATCCGGCATCTGGTCGCAAACTCTCTTCAACGCCAAAAGCCCCAATTCAAAACACCGCCGCGGCGTCACCGGCCTGGCATAAAAGAAGATGTGCCTTGTGTTCGACGGGCGTTTTTCATGAGGCTTGTACAGATCCAAGTCGCAGGAAAAACCAAAAGAGACCGTGCGCATTCCGTAGTCTTTATGCAATTTTTCCGCCAGCCAAGACCCCGCCGTAACACCTATCAACCCAAGCTTATAGGTATTCTCGGCAAGTACATATTCGGTCCCGTGAGCGTAGAACGAAGGTTCGAAATCTTGAACAAAATAGAGTCTGTGTGCGGTATCTCTATATTTTGAAACCCAATATGCAGTCTGCCAGCCGGTTGCGACAAGATATTGACACGGCTCAATCGAGCGAGCGCCCAACGAAACCGTAATGCCATTGTCACCGAATGCTGCATTTAACGCCGCCTGCGCCTCTGTCGCCGAACCCCATCGATGAGGTTCCACAACAACGAGACGTTGTTCGGGGAATCCAAACTCTTTCAGAAGAGCCATGAACCGCAGAATGTTAATATGTCCTCCGGACGAAGCATTGAAGTCCGGGACCAACCAGGTCATTGAGCCGACGGGCACGTTCTCTGGAGTGATTTTGATTCCGTGCCCCTGCTCCCCACCCAACAATGCTTCGTAGTGCTGGAACACATCGATCTTGCCTTGTAATGCAACAGGGATGCTCTTAGCCGCGCGAGTTAAGGCCTTTCGGGTTGCCGCCCTAATTCCGTCGCGCGCCGCAACGGTTCGAAACAGCCTGAAATTATCCAACAACATTCGACGATCAGCGCCCCATCAATTGTTTGTCTCGAGAAAATTTGGTTTCATTTTGTTTTACGAACGATAGACCGGCGGTACCCAGATAATAACCAACCTGACGTGCAATATTGTCAAATGGCTGTTTAACAACTGCCCAAAAATTCGAAAAAATCCACCTGTTGACAGCCGCCAACCTCATGTCTCTTGCAGTAGTCCTAAGAATTTGACGAATCGCCTCCGTTCTAGAAGGGGATAGTCGATAACCAAATAGCTCATACAGAGCCTTCGATTCGTCATAACTCCTCATCAATCTAGCCCAAAACGAATAATCATGAGAATGATATACGATCGAATCCCAAGAAAATGCCTTCCTATACCCAGCCTCAACAATCATCTTCGCCCACAACTGATCCTCCGCAAAAGATACATCCGGGTATGGATACATCTTCCATATGGATTTTCGAAGACAAGACGAATTGTCGGAATAAAAATGAAAGGCCTGTCGCAAGCCTTGATCTCTCGTGTATTCTCGCGCGTCAGATATCCAAACGACTGGCCACTGCCTCAAACCCTCAAAATGAGTTTCTAGTTCCCAAGTTGTAAATGGGGAAGCATTGTCATGAGCAATATGCCTCCCAAACGCTGCAGCAATTCGACCGTCTTCGCGTAGCGGCCGCACAAGCTCCTGGAGCCATTGGGAATTGGCGGGCACCGCGTCATGCGTCAGAAATACACACAACTCTCCGCGCGAGATTTCTACGCCGAGATTTCTTGTTCGTCCATGACCGAACGAGGCGGAAGGAATTTTGATGAGCCGAAACCTTTCATCATCTAAAGGAACTGCGTCTAGCGATCCGTCCATTGATCCAGAATCGACAACGATTACTTCAAAATCAAAATCTACATTCTGACGTCTAATCATCCTGTACACTTCCGCAACGTGCGGAAGGCCGTTCTTAACTGGAATAATAATTGATACTAGACACTCCTCCTTAGACATTCTCTGTCCTTCGTGCGAGCTTTTTCAGAAGAGCCTTAAGACGTCTGGCTGGATACGCAACCTTCCACGAATAACTACTTTTTATTTCAAGAATTGACGCCTTTAGAGCCTCTAACTCTTCGGCCAAACGTTCAACTTGACTTTCCGCGCCATCGGCGCGCCGCGCTTCACGGCCGATTTGCGCCTTCAAATCGGCTTCGCGAGTTGAAGCTTCCACCCCTCGCCTGTGTTGATCCGCCGCCTGCTCTTCGGCTAAGTGTCGCAGGGCCTCCTGCTGGTACGTTAGTCGACTAATGTCCTCCCCTCGCACGTCTGCTAGACGCAGAGCGTCGCCCAATTTTTGCGTCAGATGAGCTTCTCTCGCGGCGGCTTCAAGACGGGCATTTTCCAATTCCACCGCCCGCTCATCAGTTGCGTGGCGCTGCTGCGCTAGCTGCTCAGCCGCTGCCTTTCCGCGCACATCCATCTCGGGGAAGACCGCTTCGCCGAAGACCAGACTCGCCCTATCGAAGGCAATTCGAATCGTGTCAAGCTCGTCCATGGCGATGGCATCTGCGGGATTCTTCTCAAGGGCTTTTAACGCGCCATACGCCTGTTTGACCCAGTCGGTGACGCGCAGATCGGCGTCGAGTAGATCCGTGCTTGCAAAATGGTGCTGAAGATCAGTCGAGAAATGCGTCGAGATCGCCTCGACCGTCGGTTGTGGCCACCCGATCCGCAGGGTTCGCGCAATTTTCTCGATATTGGCTCGCCAGTCGTCGAGCATAGCTTCATATGAAACGAACACACGTGGCCGGCCCCGAGTCGCGCGTTCGGCCTCCAGTTCATGCCGTAGCCACAAAAGCGCGCTGAACCCACATGTGAATTTGTCGCGTTTTTCGAGTGAGGCAATGACAGCCAGCGGGTTGCGCCCGATCAGCACGTAGCACGCATCGATGCCTTTGCGTTTCAGAATGTCTGCGTAAAGCGGCACGAAACGCGAGATGCGCGGTTCCTTGAGGACGAAAAGCGGCGAGTTGCCATATTCCTCGTCAATCAGCCGCGCGATCTCGGCCTTGTAGAAGCGCAGCCGCGCCGCGCCGAGATCAGCGGGATCGAAGGACCGCCAGTCGTCCCATCGGCTGCCGGCCTCGGCCAGCATTCGGTCATGAAGTCCTACGAGCGGTAGGGGCTCCCAATGGCCGGCGGGGTTCGTCGGATTGGCGCCCAGCATGTTTTTCGGCAGTTCCGCGCCAAGGAGGCTGATCGCCCGCGTCAGCGCGCTGGTGCCCGAGCGATGCATGCCGAGCACCATGATGCAGGTGCGTTTGGCTGCTTTCGGCTTTGCCTTGCGCACCTTCGGTGCCGCCTGGTCAACAGGCGTCGCATCGCGCGTGTTTTCCGGTGAAGGATGCTTGTTCATGCAGTCAATGCCTGTTTCGTCCCGTCGATGAGAAGCCGGCGCACCACCGTCTCCGTCGATTGCCGCCAGTCCGGCGCGTTCCAGCCGAAGACGGAGGCGAACTTTGCGCTCGAAAGCCGCGAATTGGCGGGGCGGTGCGCCTTGGTCGGGTAGTCCATCGTAGCAATGTCCCGTACCCGTGCATGTGGACCACCAGACGCCCGGCTTATGTCCAGGATATGACGGGCAAAGCCGCTCCAGTTGGCCTCGCCGGTGCCGGCCAGATGATAGATGCCGGATGCACCGGAGCCCTTGTTGTCATGCAGCTGTGCTGCCGCATGCAGGATTGCGTCGGCGATATCAAGGGCTGAGGTGGGATTTCCCCACTGATCGGCCACCACGGAGATCTCGTCCCGGTCGGCGGCAAGCCGCAGCATGGTCTTGACGAAATTCCGGCCGAACGGGCTGTAGACCCACGCGGTGCGCAGGATCAGATGGCGCGGATTGGCTGATGCAACCGCCTGCTCGCCGGCAAGTTTGGAGGCGCCGTAGACGCTGGCTGGTGCGGTCGCGTCGGTCTCGACATAGGCGCTGTCCTTCGAGCCGTCGAAGACATAGTCGGTCGAAAGGTGGATGATTGGAACGCCCAGCCGGCTTGCCGCTTCCGCCACCTTGCCGGCGCCGACGGCGTTCACCGCGAATGCCAGGTCGGGCTCATCCTCGGCCTGATCCACCGCCGTGTAGGCGGCGGCCGACACGACGATGTCCGGTTTCGCGGCCACTATGGCGTCGGTGATGATGTCGGGTCTTGCCAAGTCGAATTCCGGGCGGCCAATGGCAATGACGTCCACGCCGGCGCCTCGCTGGCGGGTTTCCAGAAGGCTTGCCGCGACCTGGCCCTCGCGTCCGGTGACAACGAGCCTCACGCTACCCCCTTGCGCGCTTCGCCCAGTCTTTCACCGGCATAGTGCTGTTCGCGGATCGGCCCCCACCACCATTTGTTGGCCAGGAACCAGTCCACGGTTCTCGCCAGGCCGCTGTCGAAGTTCTCGTCGGGCGCCCAGCCCAGGTCCCGGCTTATCTTCGATGCGTCAATGGCATAGCGGCGGTCATGGCCCGGACGATCGGTGACGAAAGAGATCAGTTCACGATAGCTCTTGCCGCCGGCCCGGGGACGCCTGATGTCGAGCAGATCGCAGATCGTCTCGACGACACCCAGGTTTGTGCGCTCCGAATTCCCGCCGACATTGTAGCTTTCGCCCGGCTGCCCCTTGGTTGCGACAAGTTCCAGCGCGCGCGCGTGATCCTCGACGAACAGCCAGTCGCGCACATTGGTGCCAGCGCCATAGACCGGCAGCGGTTTTTCATCGAGCGCATTGAGGATGACCAGCGGGATCAGCTTTTCGGGAAAGTGATAGGGTCCATAATTGTTCGAGCAATTGGAAAGCACGACCGGCAGGCCATAGGTTTCGTGCCAGGCGCGCACCAGATGGTCCGAGGCCGCCTTGGAGGCGGAATAGGGCGAAGACGGCGCGTAGGGCGTTTCCTCGACGAACATGCCGCCATCGAAGGGAAGATCGCCGAACACCTCGTCGGTCGAGACATGATGGAAGCGGAAGCGGCTCTTTTTGTCCTCAGGCAAGCCGCGCCAATATTCCAGCGCGGAATTGAGGATCCTGTAGGTACCGACGATGTTGGTCTCGATAAACGTACCCGGCCCGTCGATCGAGCGGTCGACATGGCTCTCGGCGGCAAGGTTCATGACGATGTCGATATCGTCCCGGCGCAGGATGTCGAGCACTGCCTTCTCGTCACAGATATCGGCCTGCGCAAAGCGGTAATTATGCGCGTTCTCGATCGGCCGCAGCGAGGCCAAATTCCCCGCATAGGTGAGCTTGTCGAGATTGGTCACGCGATAGGCCGGGTTGGCGCACAGATGCCGGCACACCGCCGAGCCTATGAAGCCAGCACCGCCTGTCACCAGAAAATTCATGCCCCTGTCCTCATGCTACACCCTTTTGGCAATCCATCAGGCAAACACCTCGGCGGCGGCCAATAGCGGCGCCTTGAGGTCCTTATCCGAGAGCTGGAACCCGCCGGCCAAGGACGGCCATTCGATGCCGATGGCGGGATCGTCGAAGCGGATCGACCGGTCATGCGCCTGCGAATAGGTGTCGGTGACCTTATACAGGACCTCGGTGTCGGGCACGAGCGTCACGAAGCCGTGCGCGAAGCCTTTCGGCACCAGAATCTGATTGCCCTTTTCGGCCGACACTTCGAGAGCGACCCATTTCCCAAAGGTCTTCGAACTACGGCGAATGTCGACCGCGACATCGAGAATGCTGCCACGAATGACGCGCAACAGCTTGTCCTGGGCCCGCGGCGCAAGCTGGTAGTGAAGCCCGCGCAAAACACCTGCCGCCGCGGAATAGGAATGATTGTCCTGCACGAAAAGCAAGTCTATGCCGGCCTGCGCAAAGCGCTCAGCATTGTAGGTCTCCATGAAGAAACCGCGCGCGTCGCCATGCCGCTTCGGGACGATTTCCAGCACGCCAGCAATGGCAAGGGATCTGATCTCCAGCACCTAGCCCTCCGACAGATCGACGACACGCCGGCGCAGATAGGCGGCATACTCATTCTTGCCCAGGCGGTCGGCGCGACGCAGAACCTGGTCCACGGTCAGCCACCCCTGTTCAAAGGCGATCTCTTCCGGACAGGCGACCTTGATGCCCTGGCGATGCTCGATGGTACGCACGAATGAGGAGGCTTCATGCAGGCTGTCATGCGTTCCGGTGTCGAGCCAGGCATAGCCGCGGCCCAACCGGTGAACATGCAGCTGGCCACGATCGAGGTAGACATTGTTGACCGCCGTGATCTCGAGCTCGCCACGCGCCGAGGGCCGGATGGACGGGGCGATGTCGACGACGTCGTTGTCATAGAAATAGAGACCGGTGACAGCCCAGTTGGATTTCGGCTCCTGTGGCTTTTCCTCGATCGTCAGCGCGGTTCCGGTGGCCTTGTCGAATGAAACGACACCATACCGCTGGGGATCCTCGACATGGTAGGCGAACACCGAAGCGCCCTTTTCGCGCGAGGCCGCGGCCCGGCAAAGCTGCGACAACCCGTCGCCGAAATAGATGTTGTCGCCAAGGATCATCGACACGCTGTCCTTGCCGATGAAATCGCGGCCGATGATGAAGGCTTCCGCAAGGCCATTGGGCTGCGGTTGCTCGGCATAGGACAGTTCAAGCCCGAACTCCGACCCATCGCCAAGCAGATCGCGAAAAACCGGCAGATCACGCGGCGTTGAAATGACCAGAATCTCGCGGATACCCGCAAGCATCAAAACGCTCAGCGGATAATAGATCATCGGCTTGTCGTATATCGGCAGAATCTGCTTAGAGATTGCTAATGTTAGCGGGTAAAGACGCGTTCCGCTGCCCCCAGCAAGGATAATTCCTTTCAAGAAGCTCTCCTTGACATGCCTAGGCCCCCTGGCCCTTGCTGCCCGTGATTAGGTTCCACGCAATGGCTTGTCAATCTCGGCGCTCGACAATCGACCGGATCAGCCCGGCACCGATGCCGCGGCCAATTCCCGGCGAACCCAATGCTGTCATCTCGCCAACGCCGACGGCCTGACGGGAACAAGCCGATTGTCATGATGGGCCTCGGTCGGCTCGCCTCTTGGGTTCAACCGTTCAGCAAAGCCTTTGTGAAAGATAATGCCATTCATGTAGGCAAAAATCATCGCAAGCGCCGCTGTTCGCAAGGGATAATCAACCAGCGAGTGAACGAGAAGAAACGACACCGAGAGGAACGCGGCTTTCTGCAGCGGATACCGCCGAACCCCAACGGACGATGCGAAAAGCAATGTCAGGTAAACCGCGATCAGAAGAACAACGGGCGCGCCACCCTCAAGTGCCAGTTCCAGATAGTCGTTATGAGCGTGATTCACGTAGGGCTTGAAGATCATCTCGCCCTTTTCGTAAATCTGATAGACCTTCTGAAAGCTGCCGAAACCCACTCCTGTCGTCCAGTTCTCTTCAATTCCCGCGATCGTCGTGCGGGCAAATTCGGCGCGCCCAAAGGTCGGATCAACCACCTCCGCATCGATCTTCGTCCACGCGCCCATCGTGTAGAGCGAAAGACCGATGAAAACCGCAAGGATGCCACAACCACCTAGCCTGGAGCGAGCGGACAGAAAGACAACCGATACGATGGTGATCGCCAGTCCTATCAGAATACCGGCGCGCGAACCGGCGGCCAGAAGCAGCAGCAACAGTGTTATCAATCCGAGTGATCCAGACAGAAGATTCCCGCGGAACAGTCCGTAGTAGACAGCGAAAGGGATGGAGACGAAGAGCAACGCCGAAAAATGATTCTGGTTGGCAAACAGCCCGGCATTGACCGTGAACGGTAACAATCCCTCTATGGCAACCGTATCGGAGAGTGAATACTGGATCGCGGCCGCCAATCCGTTACAGATGACACCCATGAAAAAGAAAGGCAGAAGGCCGTAGACCTGATCTGTGCGCAAGCGGATGACGCTCAGAAAGAATGCTGCCGCCGCCGAGAAATACAAAAAACACTCGATCGAGCGCCCCACGCCGACACTGACGAAACGCAGCCGGGTTTCGCCGGCCAGCCATGGACTTGCCAGCAGCACCTCGGGCCGCAATCCGCTCAACAGGGCTGCAGGCAGCGGTACGATTTGAAAACAGAACACGGCGAGGACCAGGGCAAGCACCCATAGGACCGAACGAGGGACCTTCTGCCCCGATGGCCTTGAAAAGACGACTGCGGCCGAGACAATCGCCGCGACCTCGATCAGCGTTTCGGTGTAAAGGCCACTCGCCGTGCCGCCGCCAATCAGCACCGACAGGAAAAGAACCGACCCAAGCAGGTATTTTTCCCGTTCCGTGGACCGGATTGACCGCTCTCTCAAGATGAAACTCTTTCGATGCTCAGCTTGTGCATGACCAACGTGCCGACATATCGAAATCGCCAGCTCTCAGCGATGGCGGCTGTTTCCAGCCGTAACAATTGCATCGGACACGCGCTCGGTCCGATCGCGAAATCCAGGCTCAGATCCTGCCGGTTGAATGTTCCCTCAGGTATCTTGAACCGGACTATTTCACTTGCCGGATCTGCGCATCTGATGGACCAGAACAGCTGCTTTGGCAGCTTCAGGTTTCTCGCGGAGGCAGTCAGGGAAATCCTGTAGGAGCCGGGAGGCAGTGCGACATATTGCTGGAGCGCGGCATTCTTCACCGGCGTGTTCAAAAATCGAACGGTCGCTCCGTTGTCGCTTTCGCCGACATCGCGCGACCCGGCAAAGGTAATTTCCAGACCGGAGCGATCGTGAACCTGCCAGTCGAATGGCTTGCCGCTGCGGACCGGTTCAAAGCCGCCGTTGAAAATGTAGCCACCCAGCGTCCGCTCCTGATCGGACAGGCTGAAAAGGAACAGCCGATAGGCCGGCTCGTATTCCTTTTGCCTGATGTAGCCGTTGATCACCGCAGACAGTTCTTTCGATGTCGGCGGCGAGTTCGATCCGGCAAGGTCGAGCAACAGTTGGCTTGCGGCGCGCAGCCCCCGCGGATCCTGACCAAGGGCAGAGAAAAGATTGGACCTCCACGGAGCCCCGATCTTTATGGCTGTCAGGACAGCCCGATATCCGTCCGGATTTGAAAGAATGGCCGGCATGCCCGCCGCGATGACTGGAAAACGGTCCGGCCACCGGCGCAGCAAGGTGTCGATCTCGCCGACGGCCTTTGACAGATCACCTGCCTCGATCGAACGGTCGATCGATCTCTGAAGCGCATGGATTTCAGTCTTGGACAGCTTTCGAGCCTGATCGAAGAGTTCAAAAGCCTCGTCTTTCTCGCCTTGTCGGTACTTGATCTCGCCCATCAGGCTGTAGAGCCGGGCGTCCGCGACATTGAAGCGAAGCGCGCCCCTTGCCTTGACGGCCAAAGCGTCGAGATCAGGACCACTGCCTGTTTCATTCAGCTCACCGGTAATGTCACCTACCAAGGCATTTATGTTCAACGGATCGAGCACAAGCGAGACGGCCGGCGTTCCGGCCTCAAGGAGCCGACTTAGCCCGATCGATGAAGCCGCCAACACCAGAACGGAGGCGACGAACCAAACGCCTGAACGCCGGAGATTTTGCGTGAGCGGGCTGGCCTGCTCCGTCATCGACTTTGCCCTCAATTTTCGGGGTACTCGCGCCGTAGTCGTAGTACTGGTAGTTCATGTATTTGTAGGCATAGTTGTAGTCGAACTTGTTCACGGCAAATTTCGACATCGCCACTCCGATCACATTCGCACCGGCTGCGCGCAGACGCTTGAGCGCCGTCTTGGCTGATTTGCGCGTGACCTGATTGGTGGAAACGACCATCAAGGTGCCTTCCGCAAGCCGGCTGAGGATTGGGCCGTCGGAAAGGCCGACGACCGGTGGAGCATCGATGATGATCAGATCGAAGCGTTTGCCGAGATTGGTCAAGATCAGCGCCATCTTCTGCGAAGAGAGCAGGTCGGCCGGGTTCGGCGGAATCGTCCCGGACGTCAGTACAGTCACGTTAGGGTATTTCGTCGTCCTGAAAATGCCCGCCAGATCATCCTTGCGAACGGTATTCGTCAGAAGGTTGCTCAACCCGATCGCGTTGTCGAGACCGAACAGCCGATGCAGGTTCGGTTTGCGAAGATCGCCATCGACCAGCAGAACCCTTGCACCGAGCGCCGCGAAATCCTGGCCAAGCTTGAACGACGTGGTCGACTTGCCTTCCGAAGGTTCCGAACTGGTCACCAGCAGCGATCGCGGCGCGCCTTCAGCACCGGAGAACTGCAGCGATGTTCGCAACGAACGATAGGCCTCTGAGAGCCCGGATTTTTGATCGGCGATGCTGGCGATGAGTTCGCGGTCATCGACAAGCGGCAGGATGCCGAGCATCGCCAGCCTCAGCTCTTTCTCGACCTGCTCCGGATTGGTGAAGGTGTTGTTCAAGAGCTCGATGATGTAGATGATCGATGCAGTCAAAGCCATGAAAAGCGCCAGCGCGATTGCAAGATTGATGCTCAGGCGTGGAGAATAGGGGGCTACGGGCAGCGAAGCGAAGTCGACGATCGCAGCGCTTTGCGTCTTGAGTTCCGAGCTAACCCCGACTTCATTCCGCTTGGTGATAAGGCTGTCATACTGCGACCGATTGGAATCTACCTCACGCTTCAGGATCGTGTATTTGATATTCTTGTCGTTGAAGACGGCCTGCTGTCTCTCCATCTCCGCGAGCTTGGATTTTAGGTCGGCTTCCTTGCTTTGCGCTTCCTGGTATTTCAGTCGCAACGAATCCGTTATCGCAAGAACGCCATTGTCATAGAGCCGCTGCAGTTCCTTGATCTGCGATTGCAATTGCTGCATTTCCGGAAAACCAGGCTTCAGGATGCCCAGTTTCTGCTGATACTGGCTGGACAGATCCGCCAGCTTTTCGCTGAGCTTCTGCAGACCTTCGCTTTCCAGAACCGGGCCGAGGCTTGAGCCGCGCCCCTTTTCTATCTGATCCACCACCCGCCCCGCATCGAGGCGCTCCTGGATTGCCGTGGCCAGCGCGGTGTTCAGGGCTTCGATGTTCGAGCCGATCAGCGATTTGTCGTCGCCGGTAACCGTGATGCCGGCATCTTTTGCATAGGTGACCAATTCCTCCTCGGAAGTCTGCAGCTTTTGCTTCACCTGCAAAACTTGTTCCTGGATAAACTGCCTTGCCAGATCGGAGGTCTCGCTGGTCTGATCGAGGCGTTGATCGATAAAACTCTGGGCGACCTGGTTGGCCACGTCGCTTGCATATTTCGGCTTCTGATCGACAAAGGTGATCGACAGCAGGCTTGTGTTGGTGACCAGATTGACCGTCAGGTCGTCCAGGATCCGTTTGATAGCAATTGCTTCGCGCTCTTCGGGCGTTTTCTCCTCGATGGAAGGCGACTTCGAAAGTCCGAACGCCCGGTAGACAATGTTGCTCAGCGAAAAGCTCGGCGTCGGAAACAGGAAGTCCGGCTTTTCGCCAAGCCCCAGCTGGAACGCCACGCGCTGAGCCAGCGCGCGGCTCTTCAGCTTTTCACGGGCGGTCAGGAAGGCCCTGACGTCGCTGTTTTCGGAAACAACTTCGATGTCCTGAAAGACCTTCGCCGAAGGGACCAGAACTTCGAGCTGCGTCGTTGCCTGATATTTTGGTGTCTGCATCATTGTCACGATGACGCCGGCAACAAGCCCAGCAGCTGCCATCATGACGATGAGCCAACGATACTGGACAATGTAGAAAAGCAGCTTGAGCAGGTTGAACCCCTCATCCTGACCGGCATAGCCGCGACCATAAGGACGGTAGTTTTGCGGCACGTCGCAATAGAGGTCCGCGGACTGAGCCTGGCCATGTCCGGGTTCGGCACGTTGGGGCTGCCTGTTATGATCGAGCATGCGCGAGGTGATCCTGCGTTGTCCGTATCGTGACCTGTCCTAAGGAATGACCGCAATGCGGGCCGCGCTGGAGGCGAGGCCCAGAGCATCCTTCAAATTGTTCATCGCGATTTTCGACTTCGAAGCAAAAACGACGATCACATCGCCGCCATAAATGCGTGGGTTGCGATTTTTGCCGGCCCGGATTTCCTCGACATTGTAGTTTGCCACGAGCTTGTTTTGGCCGATATTCCGATAAACGAAGACCTTGCCGGCATCACCGACCGGATTGAAGCCTCCGGCAAGGGCGATCGCATCCAGCAAAGAAGCACTGCTGGACACAGGATAGATTCCGGCCTTGTTCACTTCACCATCGACCGTGATGCGCTGACCAATCGATTCCTTGACGAAAATCGTCACATCCGGCGCTTGCAGGTACTTTTCACCGTAGGCAGTCTCGATTTCCTTCTCGAGCTGACGAACGGTCTTGCCTGCCGCAGTCATCGTTCCGATCAGCGGAAGTGAAATCTGCCCGCCTGCGTCGACCTGAGCAGTTCTGTTCAAATTGTCGACCTGGAACACGCTAACCTCCAGCACGTCATTGGCAGACAAGGGCTGCTCGCTGCCATTCTGGGTGTTCTGCGGCGGCGGAAGATCCTTCACCACCTGCAGTGTGGCGCCGCCCGAAAGAACCGTGGAGGACGCCGCCGGCTGAAGGGCGTTGACAGGATTTGTGGATGACGTCGATGTCGACGCGGTGCTGGTGCAAGCAGATATAGCCAGCGATGCGAGCAACGCTGTTAGGATGCTTGCATGACGCCTTGCAAAATCGAAAATGCCGATCGCTGGGTCCCGCTCTTGAACAGCCGGCCAAATCCGCCGAAACGGCCTACGCTGCGGGCACGAGACCTTTTCGCATTCCGCTTTCCAATGAGCACGAGCGCCCGATCCTGCAATATCGCGTCCGGACGGTTGACCGCCAAAAGCCTCGCCTCGACAAAACACAAATGCGCTACTCGCATGAAGGCGAATGACGCATTCGACAAAATTGCGCAAAACAGCGGGTGTCGAACCTCTGCTATCGGCTGACGGCGTCATCGTCGTCCTGCAGCCCAGTAATAAGAGCGGCGGCGCCACCAACCGCGGCCCCGCCCAAGAGAACTGGCAGCATGACAGGCTCCGAGCTGGCAGGCACAACCGTCGCAACTGGCGTATCGAGCGAAACGCAGATGCCACCTTCGACAGGATCGACCTTGACCGTGGTGTTGCCAGGAATATCGAATGCGCAATTGGCACCCACCGCCAGCAAGGCGGACGCCTCTGCCCCGGTCATGATGCGCGCGCCCGAAAACACTGGCGCTTCGGGCCCCACGCCAGCATAGCCGCCGGCCTGGGACATCTGAACGTTACCCTGGACCTGTGTAAGGCGACCTATCGCACCGGCGGACGCCGGCACGGTCGCAGGACAGGAACAGGTCTCCTGAGCGAAAGCATCGGGCGTTGCAACCAGAATGCCCTCTGCGGCGAATACAACAAAAACGAAAACAGCCCCGAACCTACGACGAATCCTCATTTTTACCCCACCCAAACCTGCAACTCACCCTCTTGGGACGAATTACACCGGCTCCACCCCCGGCAATCTCCGTCAGTGGCTGACGCCGTTGACGTCGTACTGCGTCACCGCGAGCACGGCAGTTGTCAGCAAAATCGCTTCCGGCAGATCAACCCCGCCGCCACCGGACGGCTGAATGGCGACCGTCTGTTTGGAACCAACGAGCTTGAGGCAAAATGTTGTCGTCGAGGCGGAAAACATCGAGACTCGAATTGGCCGGCACATTCAGGCTGCAGCCGCCGAACCGATCGACGCAACAAATACGGCAGGCGCAATTTTGCTCACAGATTCATCTGTCTTTGATCCCCTCTGCATCCACCTTCGGACGCACCAAAGAAAGCAGATCAGCACGTAGCAGTTTTTCGATCACAATTCCAACACATTTTGCGCGCGAGGCAACTTAGAGCGATTCGCGACTGTCGGAGCACAGTATTTTAGCTAGATTGCATGAACAGTTTCGACCAAAAAAGCTCAAGAACCGACTTTACCCAACAGATGACCGTAAATACTCAAATGCAGGAAACCGCCGGTCGGGTTCAGGGACAGATCCATTCATTTCGCCGCAAGAGCATCCAATCCGTAGCCGTTCGGCAAGACTTGTACATTGGATCGGCTTGAACCGGCTGGCCGCAGAGAATACGACCCTGCGTAAATATGATAGCCAGGCTTTCCCGCTTGGCCGTCAAGCACTGCACAACCAGGGTATCGCCAACGTTCGAAGCGATCTTGCCATCACAAGGCGTTCCAGCACCAACGGATTTGCAGGTCAGGACCATCCCCTGATAGTCCCGGCGCGCCGCTCCGAAGGCCGTCCTCCATCCGGCCCAACTGTCCGTCAAACCCGTTCATTCTTTCGCCGCGAGGCCATCCAGCTTTTCTATCTGCTGTATGTACCTCTCGATGACGATCGTTTCCGAAAACTGCCGCTCGACCTTGTTTCTGCCCTGAGCGCCCATCCTGTTCCTGGATGCGCCGTTCATCCGCGCAAACTCGATCATCTTGCTTGCCAGATCATCAGGGTCTCTCACCTTGCACAGGAAGCCGTTGACGGCGTGGTCCACCACCTCCCTGCATCCGGGCACGTCGGTCGCGATCAGCGGCTTGCCCATGGCAGCCGCCTCGAGCAGCGAGCGCGGCGTTCCCTCCCTGTAGGAGGGCAAGACGACACAATCGGCAGCACGCAGGAAAGGCCGCACATCGTCGGTGGAGCCGAGATACTCGACCAATCCCTCACCGGCCCATTGCTCGACGTTCTGCCGGCTGACCGCGGTTCGATTCTCGACATCAAGAAAGCCGAGCAGCTGGAAACGCACACCGGGCAGCTCCTGGCGAACCAGACGGGCCGCCTCGATGAACTCGCCGACGCCCTTGTCCCAGAGAAGCCGGGCCACGAGAAGAAACACAATCGCATCAGACCGGGTGCGCACTTCGGACGACGGGGCAAAACGCACGAGGTCGATGCCGGAGCCAGGCAAAAGCCCGGTTTGCTCCTTGCGAACCAGATGCCCATCGACGAACAGAATCCGGTCATCGTCATTCTGAAAGAAAACCATTTTGGAACGGGCCAGCGCCACCCGATACAGGGCCTTGGCAATTCTGAGCAGGAGGCCACCGCGGACGAATGCCGTCCCCAGCCCGGAAATGTTGTTTATGACTGGAACACCGCTCAAATTGGCCGCGATGGAGCCGAACACATTGGGTTTGATCGTGAAGCCGACGAACGCCAACGGTCTCTCCCGCCGCAATAGACGCCAGTAGCGCCACAGAAGAACCATATCCCGCAACAGCGACGTGCCGGAATTGTCCATGTCAAGTTCGACATGGCGGCAGCCCATCGCCGCTATCAGCGAAGAATACTCGTCTCTCGGCGCGACGATGACGACGTCGTAGCCACGGCTCCGCAACGCCTCGATCAGGCCTTTGCGGAAATTGACGACGTTCCAGGACGTGTTTATCGAGATGATTATCTTGTTGCGAACTGCGGGCATCATCTCCGCCCACCCGGATATGACGAAGGCGCTCCCAACAGCATATCCGCAAATCGCCCGGGCGACCTTTCCGACAAGGTCTTTGCATATAGGGTCGACCGATCGCCGCCGTGAACGACCTTCAACAGTGCATCCGCAATTTCGGACGCGCCAAAGCCGGCTGAAATCTCCAGGCCGGACAGCATGTCCAGATCTCCCGCACAGGGCGTGGTGACGACGCCCGGAACCCGGCAAGCCATCATTTCCAGAAGGACGTTTGGAAATCCCTCGGCCGCCGACGTGAGTATGCTGGCGCACGATGCGCGAAACAGCGGAAATGGATTGTCTCTCTGACCGAGCAGATTTACGCGCGAGGCCAGATCGAGCCTACCGGCATAGGCCCTCAGTTCCGCTTCCATGGGCCCGGAGCCAACCATGGTAAGCTCATAATCTTCGCCGGTCCTTCGTCTGACCTCGGCAAGCACATCAACCGCGATCGTTGGGCGTTTCACTTCAATCAGCCGGCCGCACCAGACTATCTGTGGACGGCGGAGAAATATCTTGGCGTCATGCTCAGACAATGTTTCCTTGGACATTTTGACGATGAGATCTTCATCGACCGGATTTGGCAAAGTACAAAGTTTATCGATTACTCGCCGGGGCAATACGTCACGCAGGCTCTCATTCATGTAGCTCGTTTGCGCGACAACCATGTCCTGGCTGCCATAGGCAGCGTAGAGCGCCCTGTAGGCCAATGAGCGAGGGCCTTTGAAGCGATCCAGAAGGACCGTGGACTCGCGAGTGACCAGCCTGCGGCTTCGAAGAACTCCAACACTTCGAGCGGCAGCCAGGAACGAATTCACGCGCGCATGGCTCGACAATACCAAATCGTACCGATGCCGGATCAGCCGCGGGACAAGCAAAAGCTCGCTCATCGCCTTGCCGCCGCCAAAGCCGTAGCTGGGTCGAATTCCATCCTGATATGATCCAACGGCTTCCCCCGCTGTCTGGCCACCCAAGAAGCCGATTTCGACGTCCCAGTCGGGTCGGCTCGCGAGTGCACGCGCAACCAGTTTCAGGATGGTTTCGGCTCCACCTCTGATGTCGAGTGGAATGGCGATCAGCGCTAGCTTCCTTTTCATGAGCCGCCAGGATTCACTCGCCGAAAGACGTAAGCGTAGGTTTCGGCAGCGTCCTTGCCGAGAAACAGGGCTGAAACGCCTAGCCAGATGCGCCAGGCGAGAAAGGCCGGCACGAAAAAATAGAAATAGGAGCTCTTCCAGAACAGACGGCGCTCGATGAGTTCCAGGCCGTTCCGCCTTGCGATCGCTTCGACGTCACTGGGCAGGCACTTGTCGTAGAAAGCCGGGAACCCGTCATGACCCATGCCTTTTTCGGGATAGACCGCAAAAAGCAGCCGTCGTTTCAGCCTCTCCGGCAGAACCCGGTTGACCCTGGCGAAAACAGCGTTGCGCGAGGGCGAGAAAATGGCAACCACGCCTCCCGGCTTCACGCAACTGGCAATGCCACGCAAGGCACCCTCACCGTCGCGGACGTGTTCTAACGTCGCTTGACAAATCACAACGTCAGCATCGCCCCTTCCCTCAAACGAGGTAAGATCCGCTTCAATCTCCTCGTCGTATATTCCGCGCGGCGCTTTCGACAACTCTTCCGCGTCGAGGTCGAGCCCGACGACAAAAAGCTTCAGGCGCCGCTTCTCCAAGAGACTGACGAACGGCCTTGCACCCCCGCCAAGGTCGTAAACCACCGCATCGGAGGCCAGCCAGGCAGGCGCTATCTCCGTTGCAAAAATTCGGTTGCCGTCGATGCGAAGACGCGACGGCAGCGCCCGGTCCAGGAACTCGGAAATGGCCACGTTCGCGCGAACGAACTTTCGCAATATCGACACTGCTTCACCATGAATTCCGTTGGCCGATCTGTGCCCGCTACTTCTCTCATTCATTCTTGGCATCAGAATCAGTTGCCAAAAAAACCCTCTGCGTCGCATCAGGCCCGTCATCGGCAATCACGCTCCTCAACGCGAAAAACGAACAAGCCGCGGCTATGACATATCCGGACAGAAATGCCATTTCGCTGCCAAGCGGCAGCCGCCACCACAGACTCAATGCCGCCAAACAGCAGCAAGCCAATGCTCCTGTCGCGTAAGAATAGGTCAGCGTCATTGCGTTGTTCGAGCGGAACGCAAACGGATCGATGACCACCTTCTTCGTCCTGTTTGTTAGAACAGCGCAAGAAACGATCGCAAAGACCGCTGGGTCAAATGACCTCCCCAGCCATCCGAACGCATAGCCGGAAAAAAACAGACCAATTAACCCCGCGGCAGACGCAGCCGCAAAAATCAGCGCAATAGTCGCCCCCTCAAACAATCCGCGCCGAAACTCCCGGACGTTTCCATTTGCGACACTGAGAAACGCCCTTGGCACGAACACGAAGCTGGCCGCATTCATGAAGAAGCCGACGGTGCGTTGTGAAAGATCGACACAAAACGAGAAGACGCCGAGATGGGCCTGAGAGCCAAACATCAAAATGATGTATCGAATGCCGACAAACACGCCGCTCTCGGCCAGATTGCTCAACACAAATCCCCAGCCTGTGGCCAGCGACCCGTCAAGATAGGAAAGGCGGGGCCGCCTCAGATTCATCGGCCCCAGGAAAGCAAATGAAATCAGCGCTCCGGCGATATAGCTGAGCGAAAAGGCCGTAAGCGCGGAACCTATTTTCGCATCTCCGGCAAGCAGGACTATAGCTCCCGCCTGGTATGCGACAGCCTGGCCAATCGCCGACCCACCATATGCCCACAAACGCAGTTGCGACCTCAGGAGTTCTTGAAGTGCGGTATGCAAGCCGAATGAAACGATGATGGTTGCGGCGACGGCGTTGCCAAATCCGAACCAGACCAGCACCAATCCGACCGAGACGACACACAACGCCACAATAGACAGGGCGACAAGAATAGACGATACGTACTCTCTACCCAACCCTGCGGCATGCATTTTTGCAGAAACGGGCATTATGGAATAAATTACGACTCCAAAAACAAGTGTCGAAATAAATGAAACCGTCGCAATCGTTGTGCTGAAAATCCCATACTGCCCGGTTTCCAGATGGCTTCCGATATATAGTAAGGTCACTATATTTAGAAGACCAGGCACAATTCGTATGACGATGGACTCCACAAATTTCCACAGGCTGGCTCTTTTCATGAGATCACCCGTGCGAATGACCTCTTGAGCAAGAATGGGAAACTCAAGGTACCAAAGCTCAAGCAGGCAAGGACCGCCTTGCCCAAGAATCGAACCGAGCGATATCGTCCAATCCAGAATGCCCTGACGTAGTTCAAATTCAGCAACAACATCGGATACGGATTTTGCCGCTGAAGAGGGCGAATTCTTGCGGTCATCCCCTCCGGCAGGTACCGCTTTCGCCCGATATCGATATTGACACAAACAACGTCGTATTCGATCGCCAATCTGGACCAGAGAAGAGATGTTGGAACACGGCGGAACCGCCCTGCGGGTGGCACGGCAACCCGTTTCAACAAGGCAGTTCTGATGACCTCCTTCTTGTCGCCGACCACACCTTCGTCAGCTCGCATCTTGATCAGGTTTGTACGCTCTGACGGAAATTGGTTTGCTCTCGCATCTGGTTCGTTCAGAACCATCGAGAACACAAAACCCGCAAGCTTCTCATCGGCACTTTGCCCGGAGAGGAACTCACAAACCTCAGGCAAGCGATCGGCGAAGAGATCGTCGTCGTCGTCGAAAATCATGCAATAATCGGCAGTGGCGGAAGCGATCGCCGAAAACATCGCGGCGCCTCTGCCGCCATTTGGGCCAGTTGTGACCACCAATCTGGCATCGCGAGACGCGATTTCCGCAAGCGCTTCGCTCGTCCCGTCGGTCGAACCATCGACATGGACGCATATTTGCAACGGGCACTTCGCGTGCAGCAGCTCCCGAACCAGCGCAGCAACGCGATCCCGCCGATTAAACGTGGGGATGCAAACGCTTAACAGCGCCTGGGACTGCAATGGATTGCAGACTGCCTGTTTGCGAACCGTATCGATTCCATCTCCTCCTGGTTGTGCGGTCATGGAACGGAGCTATGTGAGGATCAGCCGGGAACCGCCAGGAACAGGCCTATCCCCGCCCAAAATACGTTAGGTACCATTCGACAAACCGCCCGACGCCCTCGGTCACCGTCGTCGTCGGACGGTAGCCCACCGCCTGCTCCAGCGTCGATGTATCGGCAAAGGTGTCAGGTACGTCGCCGGGCTGCAGCGGCAGCAGCTCGACGATGGCTTTCCTGCCGAGCGCGCTTTCCAGCGCCTCGACATAGGCGGTCAGCTTCACCGGGTTGTTGTTGCCGATGTTGAAGATGCGCCAGGGGGCGCTGCTGGTGGCCGAATCCGGACGGCTGGAGTCCCAGGCGGCATTGCCCGTGGCCGGGCTGTCGCTGGCCCGGACGACGCCTTCGGCGATGTCCTCGACATAGGTGAAGTCGCGCGTGTGGTTGCCGTTGTTGAACAGCTTGATCGGCTCGCCGGCAAGGATGTTCTTGGTGAACAGGAAGAGCGCCATGTCCGGGCGTCCCCAGGGGCCATACACAGTGAAGAAGCGAAGCCCGGTCGTCGGCAGCCCGAACAAATGGCTGTAGCTGTGCGCCATCAGCTCGTTGGCACGCTTGGTCGCGGCGTAGAACTGCAGCGGGTGGTCGGCCGGCCGGTGCTCGGAAAACGGCATGTCGGTGTTGGCGCCGTAGACACTCGAGGTGCTGGCGTAGGTCAGGTGCGCGACACCGCTGTTGCGGCAGGCTTCCAGCATGTTGGTATAGGCGATGATGTTGCTTTCCACATAGGCATGCGGGTTTTCCAAGCTGTAGCGAACCCCGGCCTGGGCGGCGAGATGGATCACCCGGTCGAATGCGTGATCGGCGAAGCAACCATCGACAACACCTCTATCGGCGAGATTGCCGCGGATGAAATGATAGCCCGCATTGGTCTTGCGGCTCGCCTCCTCCAGCAGCCGCAGCCTCGCCTCCTTGATCTGCGGATCGTAGTAGCTGTTGACGTTGTCGATGCCGACAACCTCGTCGCCGCGCTCCAGCAGCCGCTTCGACACGTGATAGCCTATGAAGCCGGCAGCGCCGGTGACCAGAACCTTCATCAGAAGCGCCCATCCGTAACATGCCTGGGGAACAGACCCTTGATGTCGTAGATGACGCCAGGAGTCTTGCAAAGCGCCTGCAGGCCGTCAACGCCCAGCGCACGGAACTGCCTGTGGCCGACGGCCACGATGACGCCGTCATAGCGCTCGTCGGGAATGTCCTTCATGCTCATTACGCCGAAGGCGCGCGCACATTCCTGCACGTCGACCCAGGGGTCCCAGATGTCGATGCCGGCATTGTAGTCCTTGAGTTGGGCGACGATGTCGGCGACCTTGGAATTCCTCAGGTCCGGACAATTTTCCTTGAAGGCCGCGCCCATCACCAGAATCCGGCTGCCGACCACGGCTATCCCCTTGCGCATCATCAGGCGGGCCGTCTGGTCCGCCGCGTGCTGACCCATGCCGTCATTGATACGGCGGCCGGCAAGAATCACCTCCGGATGATAGCCCAGTTCCTGGGCCTTGTGGGTGAGATAGTAGGGATCGACGCCGATGCAGTGACCACCGACGAGACCCGGCGTGAAGCGCAGGAAATTCCATTTGGTACCGGCGGCCTCCAGCACTTCGGACGTGTCGATGCCCAGCTTGCCGAAGATGAGCGACAACTCGTTCATCAGCGCGATGTTGAGGTCCCTCTGGGTGTTCTCGATGACCTTGGCCGCTTCGGCGACCGCGATGCTCGAGGTCCGGTGCGTGCCCGCCGGCACGATCGAGGCATAAAGCGCATCGATGGCCTCGGCCGCTTCCGGCGTGGAGCCGCTGGTGACCTTGACGATCGTCTGCAGCCGATGCTCGCGGTCGCCCGGATTGATGCGCTCGGGACTGTAGCCGAGGAAGAACCCCTCATTGTAACGCAGGCCCGAATGTTTCTCGATCAGCGGCGAGCACACCTCTTCCGTGCAGCCGGGATAGACAGTCGATTCGAAGATCACCACCGCGCCCGGCGAGATGACCTCACCGACCAATGTCGATGCCATGATCAGCGGTTTCAGATCCGGCCGGTTGGCCCTGTCGATCGGCGTCGGCACCGTGACGATGAAAATCCCGCAATCGCGCAGATCGGCCTTGTCGGTGGTGAACCTCAGCCGCGTAGCAGCATTGATCTCATCGTTGCTGGCTTCCAGAGTATGGTCCTCGCCACGCCTCAGCGCATCCACCCTCGACTGGTCGATGTCAAACCCGACGACATCCCTGGCGGCGCCGAAGGCGACCGCCAGCGGCAGACCGACATAGCCAAGCCCGATGATCGCTATTTTCCTGGAGGCTAGATCCATCTGCTCCTGCACTTGCTATCCAGAGTCATGCTTTGCGTTGGCTATCGGGCGCCAAAACCGGTCAGCATTGTTTTCATTGTCTTGAGAGCTATCAATACATCCAGCCAAGGCGAAAAGTTCTTTATGTAATAAAAATCGTAATGCAATTTTTCCATGACGTCATCGACCGCAGCCACATGCCCCTGATTTACTTGCGCCCATCCGCTTATGCCTGGCCTGACAATATGCCTGTAGCGGTAGAATGGCAGCTCAGCTTCGTACCACTGCGAGAGCACGACAGCTTCCGGCCGCGGCCCGATCCAGCTCATTTCGCCACGCAGGATGTTGATGGCCTGCGGCAGTTCGTCGATCCTGAACTTTCGCAGGAAACGACCCACGCGGGTGATGCGATCGTCGTCGCGCTTGGTGATCGCCTTCTCCTTGTCGCCGCCGGCGCCGGCGTGCTGCCGCATCGAGCGAAACTTGTAGACCGTGCAGATCTTGCCCCGGTAGCCCATGCGGTGCTGCCGAAACAGCACGGGACCCTCGGAATCCAGCCTGATCAGCAGGGCTACGAGCGCCAGAACGGGTGAAAGAACGACGATCAGAATAAGTGCCGAGACCCAATCGGCTGCCTGCTTGATCTTGAGATAGGCCTGGTTCGGATTGAGCGAGCCGAGCGTGTTTTCGGACAGATGCTCGATCTCGACCCGACCGGTCAATGACTCCCTGACTTGCTTGACATGATATACCGGCGTTCCCGAAAGGGCCCGATCCGCGATGTATCGTTCCCATTCCGCGCCAAGATCGGCACGCAGATCAACGACCACGCCGCTGGCTCTCTCGATGATGGTGTTGGTCGACTTGATCCAGAACCAGTGCACCCCCGGTAGTGTCTTGAGGCGCTCGACATCTCCGCCGGGAACCACGACGAGCCGGTACGGATCGAGATGCCGCGTCAACAGGCTCAGGCCGAAATACCAAAGGGTGGACTGCGTGAAGCTGGCGGCGGCCTGAAACCGGCTGTACTCGAAACGAAAGAAGAATATGGTCAGGAAAACAGCCCCGTAGGACAGGGCAAATGTCGGCAAGATGTAACTTGCCGCGGCCACGCCCGGGAAATTTCCGATACGGCGATAGGAGAGGAAGCCCGCCATGTGTGCAATCGCCGCGGCGGTCACCGTCACCTGAAGGTTTGCCAAATAGATAAACTCAGGATTGAAGACAATCCTGATAATGGCCGGCGCAAAAATCGCGAATGTCAGCCCGCCAAGCAGCTGAAATCGAATCCTGAACAGGAAATGCCGGCTTCCGACGATCGTTGACGCTGCGACATTCAACGCCTTGCCCCTCCCCCCGAAGTTGCCATGACGGCGACAGGCCAGCGTGATTCTGCATCTGACCTGCCCGTTCGTTCGTAGAGCGAATCGAACGTCTCGCCCCCCGGCGATTTCGACATAGTCGAAGATCAAGGGTTTACGACAGTGCGGTTGCACCAGCAAGCATCTATTTCATATCAATAGTTAGTAGAAGTTTTGATCAACAGCATTGTTTGATGCTTCAGAAAAGCCGCTGTGCGCACAGTGCCGATGCGGGGATGGTGGAGCCAATGACGCTGAGCAGTTTCAGCACTGCTTCGGCGATCGCATCCCTTAGCGATAGCGAGTCGCGCGGGAGCTTGGAAAGATCGATTTCGAGAGGGGATATTGTGTTCCCGAAGCCGCTGGATCTTGGCGTCGTCGTGACACCTATGGCCCGCGAAGCCTGCTGAGTGCCGATGATCGGCCAGAAGATCGGCCAAATATCTTGGCAAATTCGAAATATATATTTATAATTATGCATTTAGCGGAAGCCAAGATCGGCCAACCATGGAAGAAAGCGTACAGCGCATCGAACCGGCACGCCTGACGGATGTTTCCGAAACTATATCGGATGCGCTGGCGGAGCTATCGGCCACCTCGGCCATTTTGGGCCAAAGCCTGCACCCACGTACCGCCGCCAACCTCGCCGATCTGGTACGCATCATGAACACATACTACAGCAACCTGATCGAGGGCCATGATACGCGCCCGCGCGACATCGAGCGGGCGCTGGCAGGAAATTTCGATCGAGACGAGAACCGCCGCAACTTGCAGCTAGAGGCGGCCGCCCATGTTCGCCTACAAGCCGAGATCGATCGTATGGCCGCCGAGAAGCGGTTGCCTGAGCCTGCATCCACAGAGTTTCTGCGATGGCTGCATACGGAATTCTACCGCGATGCGGAAGCGCCCATGCTGACTGTCAAGGGTGCCGGCCGTGAATTCGTCATGGCGCCAGGCGAGTGGCGATCGAAGCCAGAACATGACGTCGCCGTCGGCCGGCATGAGCCGCCTTCGAGCAAGCGCGTCGACGATTTCATGCAGCATTTTGCCATGCGCTATCGCTTCGATAGGCTGGGCAAAGCCGGACGGATCCTGGCCATTCCCGCCGCGCATCATCGTTTCAACTTCATTCACCCGTTCCCCGACGGCAACGGCCGCGTCAGCCGTTTGATGAGCCACGCCATGGCCCATGAAGCGGGGATCGCCGCGCATGGGCTGTGGTCGATCTCACGCGGTCTGGCGCGCGGCTTAAAAAGCCGCACGGACTACAAGCGGATGATGGATCATGCCGATATGCCCCGCCAGGGAGATCTCGACGGACGAGGCAACCTCTCCGAGCGTGCACTCGGCGACTTTACGCTATGGTTCATGCAGGTGTGCATCGATCAGGTGAACTTTATGACCGGTTTGTTCGATCTCGACACGCTCGCGACGCGGCTACGTCGCTATGTCGAGCGCAGCGGCCTGAAACCCGAAGCCGGCCGCTTCCTGGAGGAAGCGCTAATGCGCGGTGAATTTGAACGCGGCGAAGCATCCCGTATTAGCGGACTGCCCGAGCGCACGGCGCGTCGCGTGTTCAATGACGTGATCGCGCTCGGTCTGTTGGCGTCGGAAACACCCAAAGGCCCAGTGTCGCTACGCTTCCGGGCCGACGCATTGGACGCGCTGTTTCCGAAGCTGTTTCCGGAAACCTAGATGGGATCACTTGGCTGACACCACGCCCGCCAGTCACTCCGATCCAGCCAGGATTGATTGCTCAAGCCGCTGGCTGCTGCTCGCGTTTCAGCCGCGCTTCAGCAACGTCCACACCGCCGGCACCAAGCTTGCCGCGAGCGCCACCTTGATCAGGTCGCCGACGATGAAGGGCACGACGCCGAACTGCCACGACTTTCCCGGGCCGATCAGCAGTGCCAGCCAGGCAAAGCCCATGGCCATCATGACGACTTCGGCAACCAGCATGGCGTTGAAAAGCTTGATCGGATGGCGGTCCCAGCCGCGGTCGGCAGCCCAGCCGACAATTGCCGCCATGACCACGAAGCCGGCGAGATAGCCGCCGGTCGAGCCGAGCATGTAGGCAAGGCCGAGACCTTTTTCCGGAGTGCTCTGGAAGACGGGGAAGCCCATGGCGCCCTCCGCCATGTAGAGCAGCAGGGTGGCGACGCCGAGACGCATGCCAAAGGCGGCGGCGATCAGCAGCACGGCCAGCGTCTGCATCGAAATGTCGACCGGCCCGAGCATCACCTTGGTCTTGGCCGACAGGGTCAGCAGCAGCGTTCCGGCGATGGCCAGGAAAAGCTGGGTTGCCAGCCGCGCCGCGCCATTTTGCGGCAGAGCCAGAGAAACAAGCGGACGCGTCGTTGTTGCAATTGCCATGGTATTTCCCCAATCCGGTTGCCGCTATCCGATGTTCGCGGCCTCACGTTCTCCTATATTGGCTTGCGTGTTATGCGGCAATCGGTTTTGCCGTTCCTGAAACAAGGCACCGATGCATCCGCCATGGCACTCAAGTTCGATACCAGCTTCGATCCCCTTTATGGCAAAGGGGTAAGCGTCGCGCCCGACATCCAGCGCATCACGGCCCGCAATCCGAGCCCCTTCACCTTTCACGGCACCAACAGCTACATCGTTGGCAGCAATACGCTGGCGGTGATCGATCCGGGGCCGGATGACGAGGCGCATCTACAGACCCTGCTTGACGTGATCGCGGGCCGGCCGGTCAGCCATATTTTCGTCAGCCACACGCACCGCGACCACTCCCCGCTGGCGGCCCGGCTGAAAGAGCGCACCGGTGCGCCAGTGCTGGCAGAGGGGCCACACAGGCCGGCAAGACCCCTGCATATCGGCGAGACCAATGCGCTCGACGCCAGTGCCGACATGGCCTTCGTCCCCGATATAGCCCTTTCCGACGACGAGGTGGTCGACGGCGACGGCTGGTCGATCAGGACGGTTCTGACCCCCGGCCACACCGCCAATCACGCGGTGTTCGCTCTGGAGGGAACCGGCATCCTGTTTTCTGCCGATCATGTCATGGCCTGGGCAACCTCCATCGTCGCTCCGCCGGATGGGGCGATGGCCGACTATATGGCCTCGCTGGACCGGCTGATCGAACGCAGGGACCGCTTGTTGCTGCCGGGACATGGCGGGCCGGTGACGGCGCCGCGCGCCTTCATGCGCGGATTGAAGACGCACCGCAAAATGCGCGAGCGCGCCATACTGGAGCGTGTCAGAGCGGGCGACCGGACGATCGTGGACATGGTCAAGGCGATCTACAGGGATACCGACCCGCGGCTGCATGGCGCCGCCGGATTGTCGGTGCTTGCCCATCTCGAGGACCTAGTGGCGCGCGGTCTTGTCGGCACCGACGGCGACCCGGCCATAGCCGGTATTTTTGTGCCGGCCGCTTAAAACCTGGGCACGAGTTCATCCGTGCTCTCGTACGTTAGAAACGGCTGGAGCGCTCTGCCGGTTGGGGCGACTTCAAGCCCTGGCAAGAGCATTCAGGGTTAGCCGGAAGTCGTGCCGCGGTCTCCAGAGCAACCCGCGAGGCTGTCATGGAGAGGCTCGGCAACACGTCTGCCTGCAGCAATTCCTGGCGGTTGCGGTCCATATAGTCATTGAAACCCGCGGTCACGAACGCAAAGGGCACGAAACACGCGCCGATCTCGCGCGACAAGGTAGCCTCAGGGGCGATCGAATGGTTGAGCACATCCGCTCCCATGTTTCGATACGCCAGAGCTTCAGCGGGGGTGGTCAATCGCGGCCCATAGCAATGAGCGGCCACCAACTGCTGTTCGATGCCATGGACCCGGCATTCGGTAGGCCAATGGCGCCGGGCGGTCTCGGCCAGCAATGCCGCACATCTTGGACATACGATCTGCTTGCCCGAGCAGTCGAAGCTCTGGCGGCCAGGCAGCAGTGAAAACGGGGTCTGCGACAGTTCGATGATATCGGCGCTCACCACCATGTCTCCGGGCTGGATCGCCTTGTTGACGGCGCCAACGGTCGAACAAGCGAGCACTTGCCGTACACCCGCGCTCATCAACACCCAGAACGCGCGGCGATGGCAGGAATGGTCGATATGGTCTCGGGGATTGCCGTGCGAATACATGCACAATGCACGTTTGGTTTTACCTTCGGCTGTAATCGACGCATCGAACTCGAGAAGCTTCCAGTTGTCGGAGCGACCGAAAGGCGTTTCAAAACTCATGTCGCGCCGCAAGGTGCGCACCCCCTCGAATTCGACATCTTCCGGGAAGGCAAGTCCCCAGTTGGCCGACCCGGTGATGATGGCCAACCCTACCTGAGGGATGTCCGTCGAATGATCCGTCAGATCGTCGGCTGCATGGTAATTGGTGGGCATGTTTCCAGTCTCGGTCAGGATTTTTGGCGAAGGGTCACAATCAGGACCACCGCCACGACGATGACGGTCCACAATGTCGAGATCGCCGCAATGGTCGGATCGATCTGATCGCGCAGCGACAGGAACATAAGCTTCGGCATCGTGCTGTTGCGACCACTTGCGATGAAGATCGAAATCACAGACTCGTCGAGCGAAGTCAGGAACGCCATCAATGTCGCTGACAGCAGACTAATCCGAAGTTGCGGAACGATTATGCCGCCAATGGACCTGGCCCAGTTTGCACCGAGGCTGCGTGCCGCCTGAACCTGGTTCCAGTCAAAGCGGGCGAGAGCGGGTAGCAACACAATGCAGGCGACTGGAACGGCCAGCACCACATGTCCGACCAGCACACCGAACAGCGTTCCGATCAGATGTTGTGCGGCCAACACAAAGAAGAGACCGATCGCAAGCAGGATACCTGGGGTGATCGAGGGGGTCAGCAGGACGCTCTGGATGGCCGCAGCGGTCTTTCCGCCCAGCCGATTCATTGAAATGCAGGCGAGCAGCGCGAAAGGCACCGCGATCAACGCCGTCAACGTCCCAAGGATCAAACTCGTTCTCAGCGCGGCCATCCACGTTGCCGAGCCGAAGAAGTTCTCGTACCAGCGCAACGAGTAGGCGTGCGGCGGAAACTCGAGGAGATTCGACGCCGAGAAGGAAAGCGGCACCACTACGAGCGTCGGTAGCATCAGAAATGCCATGACAAGAGCGGCAAAGCTCCAGAGCAAAATGCGGGCGAGCCTGTTTTGCGGATAAGCTTCAAGCATGGGAGGCTTCCACGGTGTTCCGGGCCACCAGACGGCGTGCCGCCAGCAACATCACGCCGATCAGCGCCATAAGAACGAGGAGCAGAATGCCCAGGACGCTTGCCGACCCCCAGTCCTGAAAGGTCGATAGTGTACGCTCGATCCGGGTAGAGAGCGGATTTACCTTGCCGCCGCCAAGCACCGCCGGCGTGATGAAAAAACCTATGGCGTAGATGAGGACGATGATCGAACCCGAGAAGATGCCGCCCGCCGAAAGCGGCATAATGACTGTGCGGATGACCTGCCTGAGAGTGGCCCCCATGCTCGCAGCCGCGCGAATGAGATTTGGGTCGATATCGCGCATCGCAGCATAAACAGGCAGCAGAAAAAGTGGCAGCATATAGTGCACCATGCCGATGAGCGTTCCCGTGAAATTGTAGACCAGCGGCAATGGCTCCGCAGTTAGGCCTGAACCGGTCAAAGCCGCGTTGATCAGGCCGTCGCGCCGCAGGAGCACGAGCCAACCATAGGTACGCACCAGAATAGAGGTCCACAGCGGCAGCATGACGAACGCCATGAGCACGTTGGCCAGCCTTGGTCTGACGCTGGCCAGAGCCAGCGCCAGAGGAGTGCCGAGAACAATGCAGGCCGCCAGCGTACCCAAGGATAGTTCGAGGGTCGTGACGAGCGCCGACCACGTCAGTCCGCTCGAAAGGACCTTCTCGTAGTTGCCGACGGTGTACTCACCCCCGGTGGTCAGGAAGGATTGCCGGATGATCCAAAGGATGGGCAGTATCGCCGCCAGTCCAACGATGAACAGCGCCGGGAGCGAAAGTGAAAGAAAAAACCGCCGCTCGCGCCGCGCGTCCGCCGCGAGCGCCGGGTCCCGGACGACGGTCACGCCATCGCTCCCGGTATCGCGTGAACCTTCGCTGCCGGTGCATAGGCGGTCACCCGCTGGCCGGTAGCAAGCTTGGCGCAGCCGCCGGCCAGCGCTGCCGGAATGCAGACAAGAACCTCTTGCCCGCCGTCAAGCGCCAGCGTCAAAAGCCAGTTCTCGCCGCGGAACGCTTTGGCGCGCAGTGTTCCTTCGAGCGCCATCCCGTCTCCCCCGACGAGCTTCGCATCAAGATGGAAGCTTTCGGCGCGAATCATCAGGGTTTCGCGTGATGCTTCGGCGCCGTCTATTCTGCGCGCCGAGCCCGGGGCCACAATGTTGGCCTCGCCCATGAACTCCGCGACGAAGCGGGTCGATGGACGATCATAAATCCGCTGCGGCGTATCTATCTGCTGGATGCGGCCGGAATTCATCACCGCAATCCGGTCAGACATAATCAGCGCTTCGCGCTGGTCGTGGGTTACATAGATCGTGGTGATCCGTAGATGATCATGCAGACGCCGGATCTCGTACTGCATGGTCTCGCGCAGGTTCTTGTCGAGCGCCGACAGCGGCTCGTCCATCAGCATCACGCGCGGCTCGAAGACGATCGCCCGCGCCAACGCTACACGCTGGCGCTGGCCGCCGGACAATGCGGCAATGTTGCGCTCCGCCAGACCATCCAGTTTCACCCGGGCCAAAGTGTCGAGCGCCCGCTGGCGGGCCTCGGCTTTCGGCACCTTGCGCAGCACCAACGGATACTCGACATTTGCCAGGACGTTCATGTGGGGGAACAAGGCGTAGTTCTGGAATACTATGCCGATGTCCCGCTTGTTGGGGGCCAGGCGAGTGATGTCCCGATCGTCCAACAAGAGTTTACCGGAATCGGGCCGGACAAAACCGGCCAAAGCCATCAGCAGCGTGGTCTTGCCCGATCCCGACGGCCCCAGCAGCGTGAGGAATTCGCCAGCCCGTATGTCGAGCGAGACATCGTCCAGCGCGACGTAAGACCCATAGGTCTTGCGCACGCTGTCGATGGTGATCGGGAGCGACTTCATCATGTGCTCAAGCCTTAGAGCTGAGACTCAGCGGGCCATCATCTCATCAAAGGCTTTTTGGGCAGCCTCGCCATTCTTGACCCACCATTCTGAATTCGAAAACACCGAAGTGCCGGCATTTTCAGGCGCGGTCGCCAGGGTCTTGAGACGGTCTTCGGGGATAAGGCCACCCTCATAGCCAGCAGGATTGACCGGGCCATAGGCTATGAAATCGGTCAGCTTCGCCACGCGCGCCGGCTGTGTCATCGCCGCGATGAGCTTCATAGCTGCTTCCTTGTTCGGCGCCCCCTTCGGCACCGCAAGACAGTCGGTGCCAATGACCGAACCCTTGAACGTGTAGTCGGCCGCGCCTCCATCCGCTTTCACGGTTTGGGCTCGCCCGTTCCAGGTAACGACCAAATCCGCCTCACCATCTTTCAGCAACTGCGCCGACTGCGCTCCCGAGGTCCACCACACGGCGACATTTGGTTTGATTGCTTCAAGCCGCTTGATGGCGCGATCCAGCCCCTCCGGCGTGCTGAGAACGGGATAGACGTCCGCCGGTGCTACGCCATCGGAGAGCAGTGCGATCTCAATCGAGTCTTGCGCATTGGCACGCAGCGCACGACGGCCGGGAAATTTGGCAACGTCCCAGAACTCCGCCCATGTCTTCGGCGGGTTCTCGCCATAGGTCTTGGTGTTCCACGATAAGACGGTGCCATAGGAGTCGAACGGATAGCAGTAGTCGGACTTTGCGCCGTCCGGCACGGCCTTTGGGTCGATGATCTTGTAGTCGAGCGGCTCCAGCAGCGATTGTGCGGCGGCCTGCGCGCCTTCCGGTGAGCCCAGGTGAATGACGTCGGTTGTGACCGCACCTGAGGTGACCTGCATCTTCAGGGCGGCCAGGCCGTCGCTTAGGGTCTCCTCGCGGACATCATAGCCAAGCTCTTTTGCAGCAGGGGCCCACATGGCCTCCTTCATGGCGGTGCCATAGTCGCCACCCGCGGTCGTGATGGTGACTGATTGGGCATAGACCGGCACGGCGGTCGAGATAGCCAATGCCGTCAAGGAAATGCGTAGCCAGGACATAGGTTCTCCTCCTTGGGATTTGTCAAGATGCGCTTAAAATAGCCATTTCTTTGTAATCGTAACGTTACGATTGCATCGAAGCGTGCCAGTGTCAAGCTGCTTTAGCGAGAGCTTGGATTGACCGTGAGGTGGAATCCGGTAACGTGTGACGGTCAGCAAGATCAGCCGGCGCTTTCACAAATGAGGTCGGGCGAGGTGGCCAATCTAAAACACATCGCGGCGGAACTTTCCCTTTCGGTGACCACGGTGTCGCGCGCTCTAAAGGATGGGCCGGAAGTTCATCCCGCCACCATCGCTCGCGTCAAGGAGGCGGCGAAGCGGGTCAGCTATGTGCCAAATCATCATGGCCGCGCGCTCAAAACTGGCCGTACGCTGACGATGACGGCCGTATACCCGATGGAGACACAAGACCATCTGTCCGATCTGTTGAAGCTTCCCTTGATCGAAGGCATGACGCTGGCGGCGCGGCAAGCAGGTTATAGTCTGTCCATCTATTCCACCACGCCCGATGACGATCCGGTCGAGAGTGTGCAGCGACAGCTTCAGGCGGGCAGCACAGACGGACTGATTATCACGCGCATGGTCTCGGGTGATCCGCGCGTTAAGCTATTGCTGGATAGAGGCATGCCATTCGTCGCGTTTGGAAGAACTGACCTGGATACAGCATATCCTTATGTCGACATCGACAATGAACAGATTGCCTACGAGGCGACCCGGAGGCTCATGGACAAGGGCTGCCGACGCATTGCGCTGCAACTTCTCGTTCCGGGGGATCAGGCGAGTGCCATGCGTCTTTCCGGGTATGGAAGGGCAATGGCCGAGGCTGGTATTCCGATCGACCAGTCGCTGATCGGTCATGGAATGTTCACCATGGAATCGAGCGCAGCCTGGTTCGATCGCATGCTGGCCTGGTCAGATCCGCCGACGGGCTTGGCATGCGCCAACGAACTGGGCCTTCTGGGGGCACTACACGCTCTTGGCAGAAGAGGTCTCGCGCCAGGGAGTGACATCCACATTGTCACTCGGGACAGCACGCGGCTATCGCGCTTCCTGCCTGCGAAGATCGGCGTTCATTTCGTGGACATAGCGGGTGTCGGACGCAAACTTGTCGAAGTCCTGGAGAGCCGGATCGTCAATCCCCTCGGGCCGGTGGAGACAGTCTTGTTCAAAGGTGAGTTCGACCCTGGCGAATAGTCGGCCGCAGACTCACAACAAGTTCTGAACATCACTCGGCCGGCGCCGCGCCAACCTGACCGGCGACTTCCTGGTCGAGTTCGGCGAGGAAATCGACGATACGCGCGGCGTTGTCGCCGAGGTCGAAGCGGCCGTATCGCGAAGCTGACCGCATATCGACGATGACGGTATCGCCATCGTCGGTCACGCGGATCGCCACATCGGCGGGAAGACCGATCACGAACCCCTTGGCGACTGCGGTAATGGTCACGTCACTTTGCCCGGCGAGGTCAGGATAGGGTTCGGAGAGATCCCAATCGCGCCGGTCGAGCACGGTTTCGACGGCATTGACGACAGTCTCGAACGGCAGGTCGTAGCTGCGTGCGCTGACCAGCGGATAGCTATCGGTCTGCAGCCGCTGTTCGCCAGGCGTCGACGGGGAGAGCACGTTCATCTCCTTCGTTCGGTCACTCACGTCGAGCGCCGGCGGCTCGTCGAAATCGGTCGAGATATCCCTGAGCGGCGGATAGATTGTCGCCCAGTAGGCGGCAACGCCAAAAGGTGCGAGCACCAGCAACGCCAGGAGGGCGCCGACTGTCAGGTCGCGACCGCCGCGGTCGCCGAAGTTCCACAGCCGCGAAAAGGCAAATCCGGCAAACAACAGCGCCAGAGCCGCCAGCAGAGCGACAATGCCCAGCACCCACAGGAAAGCCGGCGTTTCGACGAGGTCGAAGCGATGGCCTACGAAGACCGTAAGCAACAACACCAATGAAAAAGCGGCCGTGCGCCGCGACCAGCCGGCCGCCCTCGACGTTTGCCGTTCAGGAATACTTGCCATCGATTGCCGCACCACCCCAACCCGAACGGAGACTTAGAACCTTTTTGCAATGGCATGAAGCCGAAACACGCAACATCCCATCAATCCGTCGGCAAGCGATAATCCTTGAACTGCTGGCGCAAGGTGATCTTCTGGATCTTGCCGGTGGCGGTGTGTGGGATTTCGCTGACGAAGGCGACATCGTCCGGCATCCACCATTTGGCCACCTTGCCGTCCATGAAGCCGAGAATGTCCGCTTTGGTCGGTTCCTTGCCCGGCTTGCGGACGACGACCAGCAATGGCCGCTCGCCCCATTTCGAATGAGGGACGCCGATGGCTGCGGCCTCGGCGACATCGGGGTGGCCGACAGCCAGATTCTCGAGGTCGATGGTCGAAATCCATTCGCCGCCGGACTTGATGACGTCCTTGGCGCGATCGGTGATCTGCATGTAGCCGCCGGCGTCGATGTGAGCGACGTCGCCCGTGTCGAACCAGCCATCCTCGTCGAACTGTTCCGGGCCAGCACCGCCATAATAGGCGCGGGCAACGGCCGGTCCACGCACTTTCAGGCGGCCAAATGTCTTGCCATCCCAGGGCTGCTCTTTGTTGTCGTCGTCGGTCACCTTCATTTCGACGCCGAAGGGCGGATAGCCCTGTTTCTGCTGGACATCGAGTCGGGCTTCCCCTTGAAGCCCGACATAGTCCGGCTTCAAGGTGCACAGCGTGCCGAGCGGCGACATTTCGGTCATGCCCCAGGCATGGATGACCTGAACATCATAGTTCTGCTGAAACTTCGTCATGATCGCGCGCGGGCAGGACGAGCCGCCGATGACGACCTTGTTGAGATAGGGAAGCTTCTTGCCGCTCTCCTCCAGATGCTGCAGCAGCATCATCCAGACGGTCGGCACGGCGGCGCTGAAGGTCACCTTCTCGGTGTCGAGCAGTTCATAGATCGAGGCGCCGTCCATCTTGCAGCCAGGCATGACCAGCTTGGCGCCGATCATCGGTCCGCTCTGGCCAAGACCCCATGCATTGGCGTGGAACATCGGCACGACCGGCAAGATCGTATCGCGCGACGACAGACCCATGGCGTCGGGCATGGCGGCGATCATGGCGTGCAGCACGTTCGAACGGTGGCTGTAGACGACGCCTTTGGGATCACCCGTCGTGCCCGACGTGTAGCACATGCCGGCGGCGGTGCCTTCGTCGAAGGTCTTCCAGGCGAAGTCGCCATCCGCCTCGTCAAGCCAGTCCTCGTAGGCGACCACATTCGGCAAGGTCGTCTGCGGCATGTGCGCCTTGTCGGTCAGCACAATCACCTGTTTCAGCGATTTGACGGCACCGGCGATCTTCTCCAGCAGTGGCATGAAGGTCAGGTCGACGAAGACAGCCTTGTCCTCGGCGTGGTTCATGATCCAGACGATCTGCTCGGGAAACAGCCGCGGATTGAGCGTGTGGTAGATGGCGCCGATGCCCATGATGCCATACCAGGCCTCGATGTGGCGCGCGGTGTTCCAGGCCAGCGTGGCGATGCGGTCGCCCAAGCGGTAGCCGTCACGCTCCAGCCGCTGGGCGACCTTCAGGGCGCGACGATGGATGTCGGCATAGGTGGTGCGCACGATCGGCCCCTCGATCGAGCGCGACACGATCTCGCGCACGCCATGCTGCCGCTCGGCATTGTCGATGAGCTTGTGGCAAAGCAGCGGCCATTCCTGCATCAGTCCCAGCATTTGGTTCCTCCCTCACGCTTTTGCGTTGTGCTTTTTGTGCCATTGTGGAGCGAACCGCCGGATTGTCCAGCCGCCAGCGCAGCCGAGCGCTGCATTGGTGGAAAACCGCCACAATCCGGCCATCGTCGGCGTTAAGCTTCGTTAACGGGCAAGGGGCGATTGGCGACTGAAAGAGGTTCGCATGGACGCGCAGCTCGACGACAAGGCCCTTGAGAGTACGCTTGCCGAAGGTCTGGCCGATCTGGTGCCGGATGCAAAGACTGTTTCCGAAGACGAATTTGTTGAAGTTGTCGGCGGCGCGCTCGAAGCGGTCGGCGGCACGCTGCTGTTCAAGATGTGCGTCCAGAACCAGGGTGAAGGCCAGCATGTCGCGGCCGCATCCGTCGGCGACGGCGGCAATCGCCAGTTCCTGCTGCTCACCCTGCCGACCGGCGGCGGCCCCTTGAAGGTAGAGACAGCGTCGAGAAGCAGCAACCCGGTGGCCGGCATCGCAGCCGCCTATGCCGGTCTCATGGACGTGTTCAAGGCTGCCGCCTGACCGCGCTGGCGGCAGGTGTTTCAATTAGCTTCGGAGGCGCGATCTGTCAGTGTCGGCCTCGGTAAGGCCTTGCGTGCTGGATGGCGACAGCAGACCTTGCACAATGCCCTTGCGCGACACACTTAAAGTCGACGCAAGGAGACCCCGCATGGATCAGATCGCCAACCCCTCCCCCGGTTTTCAACGCAATCCCGACAAGGTCATCACCATCGAGCCCTACGCCGGCACCGTCACCGTGCGCGCCGGAGACGTGGTCATCGCTTCATCCGCGAAGGCCAAGGTGCTGACCGAGGCCCCCTATCCCGCGGCCTTCTACATTCCGTTCGCCGACATCGATTTCGGCAAGCTCAGCAGCACCGAACACTCGACCCATTGCCCCTACAAGGGCGATGCAAGCTATTGGAGCGTGCTGCCTGCCGGCGAAACCGGCCAGAACGCAATGTGGGCCTACGAGCATCCTTTCGACGAAATGGCTGAGATCCGCAACCACGGCGCGTTCTACGCCAGCAAGGTCAGCATCGAAGCCAAACCGGACTGAGCGATTTTCCAACCCAGGCGAACTCGGCGTCAGTGCATTGAGATTCAGGTCAGGCCGAGTCGAGAATGGTGGGTTCCGAGAACCGGAACGGAGCGGACTTTTGGTCCGTGAGTACCGGAAGCGCAGGAAACCAACATTCGCAGGCCGGCATCACCTGAATATCAATGCACCGGTCAGTCGGTGGTGCCGTGATCGCCAAGACCATCGGCATCGGCATCGTCGAGCCGCACAAAGGTCAGGCCCTTGGCCTTGAGCGCCAGGAGCCCCTGCACCACGCCTTCGCCGGCGGCATGGGTCGGCTGGTTGATGTGCGAGATAATCACATCACCGTCCTTGGCCGCCGCAATGCGCCGCGCCGTCTCCTTGGCGCCAAGCAATGAGCCGCCGTCGCCGTTTATCGAGAATCCCGCGATCTTGAAGCCAAGCTTGCGGATCATGGCGATTGCCGACGGGCTGTATTCGGCGGTCGCGCCACGAAACCATTTCGGCGCCGGCTCGCCGGTCCCGGCAAGAGCAGCGGCACCCGACTCGACCTCGGCCAGCACCGCGTCCGGGCTGCCGGCGCTGCGGATGCCGTAGATCTTCTGCGGCGTGTCGACCGCCGGGATATGATGGCCACCGTGATTTTCCAGCTCGAACAGATCGGGATGCGCCCGCATGATCTCGACGGCGGCGGCGTTTCGCTTCAGCCAGATGCCGGTCACGAAAATGGTGGCGGGGATCTTGTTGTCCACCAGCGCCGAAAGGATCCGGTTGTCGGTCTGTCCACCGCAGGCATCGAGCGTGAGCGCAACGCGGCCGGCTCCGCTCGCCTCCGGCCTGATGTGCAGCGTGGGCTCGACGAGCGGCGCGGCATGACCGGCGGATACCATGGCCAACGACATGGCGATCATGCAGAGATTTTTTTGCAGCAAACCGAATTCCTGACCGGTCGTTTCAAGCAGGCATCCCTAGACCCGCATGAAGGCGGAAATCGGGATGGTGGATAGCAGAAAAGCGCGCGGCGCGACAATTTGACCGTTCGTGTGGTGAACAGGCCATTCCGCGATAGCGGTTGTCCGCGCGACCATAATGTCAGATGGCGCGTCCCAGTTTCATTTCGGTGCGCGAAAGAACCTCGCGCACCGCGTCGACAACCGGCTTGACCTCTAGGCCCCAGACGCAGCAGGCCCTGCTGGGATCCGGCGCGCGGCAGAGGCCCTTGGCCAGGCAGTTGCAAGGCATCGGCGGCTGGAGCGAGATGCTGGGCACGCCGACAGGACCCCAGCGCGACGGATGCGTCAAACCGAACAGCCCGACAACCGGGGTTCCGGTAGCGGCGGCCATGTGCATCGGGCCGCTCTCGTTGCCGAGAAACAGCCGGGCTTGCTTCAGCACCGCCAGCAGACTTTCGAGCGACAGGTCACCGACGAGATTGACGACCGACGGCGCGGTCCTGGCGACGATACGTTCGGCAATCTTCCGCTCGTCCGGGCCGCCTACCAGGACGACGTCCAGACCGGTTTCGCCCACAATCTCGCCGATCGCCGCGGCAAATCGCTCCGGCTGCCAACGTCGCCCCTCGAAGCTTGCACCCGCATGCACGGCGATGAAGGCGTTTGGCCGCAGGTAGTGCTTGCCCAGCAGCGTCAATGCCTTCGCCGTCTCCAGCGGCAGCGGCTGAAGGCTCGGAATCACCTTGCGGAGTTCGATGCCGAGCGCTTCGAGCGGCGAGAGGTAGCGGTACAGAAAATGCTGACCGTCAAAGCCGTAGGGCTTGGCAAAAACGTTGGCGGGCTGGCGCTCCAGCATACGCAAGGGTCTTTCGGAAGGATTGTAGCCGACGCGGGTCCTTGCGTTGACGAACCCGTTGATGAGCCGCGACGTCTTCGAATCGGCCAGATCGATCGTCAGGTCGAAGCGGAAGCGGCGCAGCGCCCGCACCGTAGCGTAAAGCTCTTTGCCACGCTCCAGCGGGGTGCCGCGCATGCGGGCGCGGCTGAACGTGACCACTTCGGATGCGATGCCATGGGCGATCACGAAGCTCTCGAAGCGAGCCTCGCACAGAAACACAAGCCTAGTATCGGGGAATTCAAGCCGCAGGTTTTCGGAGAGCACCGAGGCGAGGACGAGATCTCCGATGAACTTCGTTTGAATGACCAGGATAGAGCGAAACGGCGCGGGTGAGGTCTGCAACATCTGCTTCCGGAAACAATTGGCAGGATGTCCGCAAATTGGGCGCGAACAGTGTCGAAATTATGCAATGCCGCCAGCACGTTCGCGTGAATTGGCTTACAAAACCGTAAGCTCGATCTGAACGGATCCTAGCCGCGGCCTGCCTTTGCGACCAGCACCGCCGCCTGTGCGGCAGCCAGCCTGGCGATCGGTACGCGATAGGGCGAGCAGGACACGTAGTCGAGCCCGACCTCTTCGCAAAAGCGGATCGAGGCCGGGTCGCCGCCATGTTCGCCGCAGATGCCGAGCTTGATGTCGGGCCGTGTTGCCTTGCCTTTTTCGGCAGCCATGCGCACCAGTTCGCCGACGCCGTCGATATCGAGCGAGACGAACGGATCCTGGTCGATAATGCCTTTCTGGCGGTATGTCTCAAGGAACGACGCCGCATCGTCGCGCGAAATGCCGAACGTCGTCTGGGTCAGGTCGTTGGTGCCGAAGGAGAAGAACTCGGCCGACTGCGCGATGACATGGGCGCGGATCGCCGCGCGCGGCAGTTCGATCATGGTGCCGGTGAGATAGTCGATGTTGACGCCGGTTTCCTCCATGACGCTCTTGGCGACGGCATCTATGCGCGCCTTGACGTAGTCGAGTTCCTTTACCAGGCCGACCAGCGGCACCATGATTTCGGGGACCACAAGCGCGCCGGCCTTCTTGCCGGCCTCGACGGCCGCCTCGAAAATGGCACGCGCCTGCATCTCGGCGATTTCGGGATAGGAGACGGCCAAGCGGCAGCCGCGATGGCCGAGCATCGGGTTGAACTCGTGCAGCGCCTCGGTCCGCTGCCTGAGTTTGTCCGGCGACACCTTCATGGCGGCGGCAACCTCGGCCACCTCCTCCTCGGTCTTGGGCAGGAATTCGTGCAGCGGCGGATCGAGCAGGCGGATCGTCACCGGCAGGCCGGCCATGATCTCGAACAGTTCGAGAAAATCCGAACGCTGCATCGGCAAAAGCTTGGCGAGCGCCGTGCGCCGGTCTTTTTCGGTGTCGGCCAGGATCATCTCGCGCATGGCGACGATGCGGTCGCCATCGAAGAACATGTGCTCGGTGCGGCAAAGGCCGATGCCTTCGGCGCCGAAGGAGCGCGCCATGCGGGCGTCGAGCGGCGTTTCGGCATTGGTGCGCACCTTCATGCGGCGTACCGCGTCCGCCCACTCCATGATGGCGGCGAAATCGCCGGAAAGTTCGGGCTGGAGCATCGCCACGGCGCCTTTCAGCACCTGGCCATTGCCGCCGTCGATGGTGACGATATCGCCCTTGCGGAAGGTCGAGCCCATCGCCATCAGCGTGCCGGCCTTGTAGTCGACGCGCAGCGAGCCGGCGCCCGACACGCAAGGCTTGCCCATGCCGCGCGCCACCACCGCGGCGTGGCTGGTCATGCCGCCGCGCGTGGTCAGAATGCCTTCCGCCGCATGCATGCCGTGAATGTCCTCGGGGCTGGTTTCGATGCGCACCAGGATCGCCTTGCGGCCTTGCGTCTTCAACTCCTCGGCGTCGCCAGAGGAAAAGACGATCTCGCCGGTGGCGGCACCGGGCGACGCCGGCAATCCGATGCCGATGACGTCGCGCGCGGCTTTCGGATCGATGGTCGGATGCAGCAGCTGGTCGAGCGAGGCCGGGTCGATGCGGGCGACGGCTTCCTCTTTCGTGATCAGCCTGTCGCGCGCCATCTCGACGGCGATTTTCAGCGCCGCTTTGGCGGTGCGCTTGCCGGAGCGGGTCTGCAGCATCCACAACTTGCCGCGCTCGATGGTGAATTCGAGATCCTGCATGTCGCGGTAGTGCTTTTCCAGGCTGTCGGAGATGGTGACGAAGGACTGGAATGCGTCCGGCATCAGCTTCTGCAGCGATGGCTTGTCCGAGCCCGCCGCAATGCGTGCCGCCTCGGTGATGTTCTGCGGCGTGCGGATGCCGGCGACGACGTCCTCGCCCTGCGCGTTCACCAGGAACTCGCCATAGAGCATCTTCTCGCCGGTCGACGGGTTGCGGGTGAAGGCGACGCCGGTGGCTGACGTCTCGCCCATATTGCCGAACACCATGGCCTGGACGTTGACCGCCGTGCCCCAGCTTTCGGGAATGTCGTGCAGGCGCCGGTAGGTGATGGCGCGATTGTTCATCCAGCTCGAAAACACGGCGCCGATCGCGCCCCATAGCTGCTCGTGCGGATCCTGTGGAAACGGCTTGCCGAGTTCTTCCTCGACCTTGGCCTTGTAGAGCGCGATGACACCTTGCCATTCGAGCGCCGTCAGTTCGGTGTCGAGTTCATGGCCGAGCCCGCCCTTCTGGTCCTCCAGGATTTCCTCGAACACCTCATGGTCGAGGCCCATGACGACATCGGAATACATCTGGATGAAGCGGCGGTAGCTGTCATAGGCAAAGCGCGCATCGCCGGAATCGGCGGCCAGCGCCTCGACCGTCTCGTCGTTCAGCCCGAGATTGAGCACGGTGTCCATCATGCCAGGCATCGAGGCGCGGGCCCCCGAACGTACCGACACCAAAAGCAGTTTCGACGGGTCGCCGAACCGGCGGCCGGTCAAATGTCCGATGTGATCGAGCGCAACCGCAACATCGGCTTCCAACTCCGCCGGATAGGTCCTGCCATTGGCATAATAGGCGTTGCAGACCTCTGTGGTGATGGTGAAGCCCGGCGGCACCGGCAGGCCCAGGCTGCACATCTCGGCCAGGTTGGCGCCCTTGCCGCCCAGCAGATTCCTGTCGCCGGCACGGCCTTCCGCCGCGCCATCGCCAAAGGTGAAAACCCATTTGGTCATGCTTTGCTCTCCGGTTGCAGGAGATTGGAAAGATTGGCGAAATGGAAAGCTCCGCCTGTGTCCGACTTTGGAGCGATATGATGCTGCAGTGCGAAAGGCAAGGCGTAGGCGCAGCCGCGCGGCCGCTACAATCGATTAAGCAAAAGCCCGGTCCGAGGATGCGTCAAAAAGACTTGCCATTCCTAGGCTTTTACGGTAGAACATAAAGGGAACAAACGGGGTGATTCATGAAACTGTCCGGAAAACTCGACTATCTGGAAATGCCGGCGACCGGTGGAACGCTGGACCGGCTCAAGGCCTTCTACAGCAATGCCTTTGCCTGGTCGTTCACCGACTATGGACCGACCTATTCGGCTTTTTCCGAAGGCCTGGACGGTGGCTTCCAGGCCGACGCCGGGGAAGCGCCAGCCAAGCCGCTACCCGTGCTTTACAGCAAGGATCTGGAAGATACGCTCGGTGCCGTCGAGAGCGCCGGCGGCATGATCGTCAAGCCGATCTTTTCATTCCCCGGCGGCCGGCGCTTCCACTTTGTCGATCCGGCCGGCAACGAGATGGCTGTGTGGTCCGAGTAGCCGCCCATGTCGTCCGGCGGCGCTGCTTTGCCTGACCAAATTTGATCGTTCTGACTGCCGCTCATAAGGATTGTGCTTTTCGGCTGCTCTGCTAATAACGCGCCGCACAAGCGACTCTGACGGCAATTGGGGCGTCGCCAAGTGGTAAGGCATCGGTTTTTGGTACCGACATTCCCAGGTTCGAATCCTGGCGCCCCAGCCATCATCCTTTAGGGTCCGTTCCGGACACATAGGTTACGGTTTATACCGGAGACATGGTGTAGTGCACCCCTTGGGTGAGACACTAATTAATTAGGGACAGTTCTCCAGAATTAGGGACAGTTCTCCAGGGTTTGGATTGCGGCCAGGGGATCCTAGTGCAAATCGCGGCGAACCGAGATCGTCACTTTGCAGTCTGAACAGTATTGAACATCTCCCTCTTTCCATACATAGGTCGACCAGAGGGGTGGCGGCTCAACATGGAACTTCAATGAACCTTCCTATCTTCGCCATCAACCTCGATCGCGAGACCGGTCGCTGGAGCGAATTGGTCGCCAGCGCCGAAGCGGCCGGCCTGACCTTGCAGCGCATTGCCGCCATCGACGGCCGCGCTCTCGCTAAGGAGGAATGGACGGAGATCGATCTTCCAACCGCGCGCAAGCTGAGCGGGCGCGACATTCTGCCCGGCGAATATGCCTGTTACCGCAGCCATATCCAAGCGCTGGAAACCTTCCTGGCCAGTGGCGGCGCCCATGGCCTGATTGTCGAGGACGACGTTCTCTTCAGCGAAAACACCATACCGCGCATCGAAGCCATCATCGCCGCGGTCCCGGATTTCGACGTCATCAAGCTGACCAACCATCGCATGAGTTTCTTCATCCGCGCCGTCGAGACGACGGCAGGCGACGAGGTCGGTCGAGCGCTGCATGGCCCGCAAGGCTCGGCGGCCGCCTATCTGGTGACGCGGGAGGGCGCGCAGGGACTGTTGTCGGCGCTCGCCGTGATGAAAATGCCATGGGATGTCGCACTCGAACGATTTTGGGATACCGGCCTGAAAGTCTATTCGGTCCGCCAAAACGTGCTTGGCTTCGCCGCCAGCAGCAAGATTTCCGGCATAGCCGGTCCATCGGGAAGCTACAAATTCGCAAGGCTGGGCGGGCCGAGCCGGCTACGTGCAGGAGTCTTGCGGGCCAGCGACGAGCTGCGCCGCCTGCATCACGTCCTGCTGCGGCCCCCTTTGCCGCGAGAAACCCTGGACTATGCCAAGGACAACGCGCCGCGCCACACCTTGCTTCTGTTGCTTGCGGCACTCGCCATTCTCGGCTTGGTCTCCGCGGTGTGGCGCGAGGCCGACACCTACCGCTATGCGGGCCTGGCGCTGGCCCTGGTCGCGGTCATCCGCTGGTTCAGGGTGGATTTGTGGACCTACAGCAAACCGCTGATCGGTTGGGTCGGCTTTTTGTGTCTGGGTTGGTCGCTCTACGTCTTCATCCGGCTGGCGATCGTCTATTTCGGCACCCACCAGTTGGGTGGCGCCGAAGGCATTTACATGTTTCCGCTGTTCTATGCGACGACCGGCTTCGCGTTCCTGCTGTTTGTCAGGCAGCCCGCACGGCTCGTCCTCTGGTTCATGATCCTCAGTCTTGTCTTCCTGGCGGCGGATACCTTCTATTCGGACATGCTTCAAGGCATCCAACCGACCCCGCGGCTTTTCAACAATCCCATCCACGCGTCGGTGGCGGCCGGTTTCATCTTCCTTTGCACGCTGCAGTTCATGGCATACACGGCCCATAGAACGGACCTCAGGAAAGCAACCAAGAACCTGCATTGGGCGCTGTCGACAGCCGTTCTGTTGTTTGCCCTCGTCAACATCATCGAGATGCGGTCAAAGGGGGTCTGGCTTGCGCTTGCGCTCGCCCTGCTCTTGTTGGCGGTCATGACCCTGGCGAGAGGCCATCGCCGCGAACTGCTGGTTTCGGGTGGCGTGCTGGCGATCGTGGCGGCCGGCATTGTCGCAACACACAATATCTTCTCGTCCACCGCCGGCGACACCATGATCTTCGCCAAGGCCTTGGTTCCGGATGTCTTGAGGCATGGCGTCCTTCCGGCCTTCGACCGCGCCATCGCGAGCGAAACGGTTCCGCTTGCAGCCAAGGAACGGCTGATGCTGTGGGCGGACGCGATCGAGATCTGGAAACGCCACCCGATCTTCGGAGCCAGCTCCAGCTGGCTGACCGAATGGCAGAACAGAACCTATCATCCCATGATCTTCAACGTCTTCCACAACGGTTATCTGGAGATTGCCGTGCGTTATGGTGTGGTCGGACTGGCGTTCTTTGCCTTTCTTTACGCCTGGTCGGCCAGGCAGGTTCTGCTAGCCATGCGGGCCAAGCTTATCGCTCCGGCCGCATGGTCCTGCTACATCTCAACACTGGTCTTCTTCGCCCTAACCATCCTTACCAATTCAAACAACCGGCTGGCTATGGGTGAGGCCTTCATGTGGTTCGCCGCAGCGTTCGGCTTCTATTGTTTTTATGTTCGCCAGCAGAAGAACCTTGTCGCGCCGCGAACCTATTTTTAGGGCCGGCTCTCGCACCGCGCACCCGGCCAACCGGTCTGACTCAATGATGGTTCCGTCTTTTTTCTAAGATCCGGTGCAATCGTAGCGGGCACCACCGCCCTGCCCCACGCACGAGCGTCCCTACAGGAGCCCGGCCCATCCACCGCCGCGTCGCGGTGCCGGCGTGAGGTTGAGGAGGCCGTTCACGCCGGCTGCCGTTTTTTGAAGGGCGTGTGTTGGTCAGCCGTTTGGATAGTAGCCGCCATCCGCGCCATCACCCATATAGGATAGTGTGCTGAAGGTTCTGCAAAAAGTTTTGGAGAGAGAACGGCGCTTGCTCTGAGGGGCGAGCGGCCATGGCACGGTGGTGA
>NZ_JAMYSA010000037.1:0-62311 GCF_040321735.1 Mesorhizobium sp. M0293 | reverse complement strand
TCTTCGCGCTGCTGATCCTGATCGCCATCTTCGCACCGCTGCTGGCGCCGCATTCGCCGGACGATCAGTTCCGCGACTTCTTCCTGACGCCGCCGGCCTGGCAGGAGGGCGGCAACGCGCAGTTCCTGCTCGGCACCGACGCAGTCGGTCGCGACATGCTGTCGCGGCTGATCTACGGCTCGCGTTTCTCGCTCGCCATCGGCTTCGTCGTCGTCACGTCAGCGCTGATCTCCGGCGTCATCCTCGGCCTGCTTGCCGGCTACTGCCGTGGCTGGGTCGACACGCTGATCATGCGCATTATGGACATCATCCTGGCCTTCCCGTCGCTTCTCTTGGCGCTGGTGCTGGTCGCGGTGCTTGGCCCCGGCCTCGTCAACGCCATGATCGCCATCGCCTTCGTGCTGCAGCCGCATTTCGCCCGGCTCACCCGCGCCGCCGTGATGGCCGAGAAGACCCGCGAATATGTGATCTCGGCCAAGGTCGCCGGCGCCAGCCATCTCAGGCTGATGCTGGTCACCATCCTGCCCAACTGTATCGCACCGCTGATCGTGCAGGCGACATTGTCCTTCTCCAACGCCATTCTTGAGGCAGCCGCCCTTGGCTTCCTTGGCATGGGCGCGCAGCCGCCGACGCCGGAATGGGGCACCATGCTGGCCGAAGCGCGCGAGTTCATCCTGCGCGCCTGGTGGGTGGTGACTTTCCCCGGTCTTGCCATCCTGATCACCGTCTTCGCCATCAACCTGATCGGCGACGGCCTGCGCGACGCGCTCGACCCCAAGCTGAAGAGGTCGTGAGCATGCCACTGCTCGAGATCAAGAACCTCACCGTTTCCTTCGACACCGCGGCCGGACCGTTCATGGCCGTGCAAGGCATCGACCTGTCGGTCGAGGCGCGCGAGGTGCTGGCGATCGTCGGCGAGTCCGGCTCCGGCAAATCGGTGGCGATGCTGGCGGTGATGGGGCTGTTGCCCAAGACGGCGACGGTCAAGGCCGACCGCATGGCCTTCGACGGCGTCGATCTCCTGAAGCTTAGCCCGTCCGAACGCCGCAAGATCGTCGGCAAGGACATCTCGATGATCTTTCAGGAGCCGATCGCCAGCCTCAATCCGTGCTTCACCGTCGGCTTCCAGATCGAGGAGGTGCTGCGCTTCCACATGGGCATGGATCGCGCCCAGCGCCGGGCGCGGGCCATCGAACTGATGAAGCTGGTCGGCATTGCCGATCCGGAAGAACGGCTGAGTTCGTTCCCGCACCAGATGTCCGGCGGCCAGTGCCAGCGTGTCATGATCGCCATTGCCATTGCCTGCAATCCGAAACTGCTGATCGCCGACGAGCCGACCACGGCCCTTGATGTCACCATCCAGAAACAGATCCTCGATCTCTTGGTTTCGCTGCAGGCCAAATACGGCATGGGCCTGATCATGATCACCCACAATATGGGCGTGGTTGCCGAAACCGCAGACCGCGTCATCGTCCAGTACAAGGGCCGCAAGATGGAAGAGGCCGACGTGCTGTCGCTGTTCGAGTCGCCAAAAAGCAACTACACGCGCGCCCTGCTCTCGGCGCTGCCGGAAAATGCTGTCGGCGACCGGTTGCCGACCGTGTCCGACATGCTGTTCGAGCCGGCCCCCTCTGCAACGGGAGCCACCTCATGAGCATCACCGTTCTCGAAGGCAAGAACATCGTGCGCGACTACCACATCGGTGGTGGCCTGTTCACCGGGCCGCGCACGGTGCATGCGGTCAAGGGCGTCTCCTTCAAGGTGGACAAGGGCAAGACGCTGGCCATCGTCGGCGAAAGCGGCTGCGGCAAGTCCACGCTTGCCCGCATCATCACCCTCATCGATCCGGCGACAGCGGGCGAGCTGTTCATCGACGGCAACAAGGTCGATATCGCCAGGAACGCCTTGACGAAGGAGATGCGCCGCAAGGTGCAGATCGTTTTCCAGAATCCGTACGGATCGCTCAATCCGCGCCAGAAGATCGGCGACGTGCTGGGCGAACCGCTTTTGATCAACACCGACAAGCAGGCGGCCGAGAGGCGCGACCTGGCGATGAAGATGCTGAAGAAGGTCGGCCTCGGCCACGAGCACTACAACCGTTATCCGCACATGTTCTCCGGCGGCCAGCGCCAGCGCATCGCCATTGCCCGCGCGCTGATGCTCAACCCGAGCCTGCTGGTGCTGGACGAGCCGGTCTCGGCGCTCGATCTGTCGGTGCAGGCGCAGGTGCTCAACCTGCTTGCCGACCTGCAGGACGAGTTCCAGCTGACCTACGTCTTCATCAGCCACGACCTGTCCGTGGTGCGTTACATCGCCGACGATGTGATGGTGATGTATTTCGGCGAAGCGGTCGAATACGGCTCGCGCGACGAGGTCTTCGCCGACCCCAAGCACGGCTACACCAGGACGCTGTTCGCCGCGACGCCGCGTGCCGACGTGGCCTCGATCAAGGCAAGGCTTGCGAAGAAGAAGGTGGCCTGACGCCGCACGGCAGCGTCAGGCTCACCTTTATTCAGGACAATTTGGCGATGATGGCGCGCAGGGCTTCGCCGAAGCGCCGGACTTCCTCGAGTGTGTTGTAGTGGACCAGCGAGGCGCGGATGGCGCCGCTGTCCATTGACAGGTTGAGGCGCTTCATCAGCCGTGGCGCGTACATGTGGCCGTCGCGGATGCCGATCTGCAGTTCGGCCATTTCCTCGACGATCCGCTGCGGCGACAGTTTGCCGATGTTGAAGCAGAAGGTCGGTACGCGTTCGGTGATGCGGGCCTCGTCGGCAACGCCATAGATGGTCGCGCCGCAACCTTTCAGCACCGCAAGCATCTCGCGCGCCAGCACCAGCTCGTAGTCGCGGATGGCGCTCATGCCGGCGACGATGTTTTCACGCCGCGAGCGGTTGTTGGAGGGCGCAAGATTGCGGCCGATCAGTTCCAGATACTGCACAGCGGCATCCATCCCCGAGACGTTCTCGTAGATGAAGGTGCCGGCCTCGACCTTGTAGGGCGGCTCGTCGGGGATGAAATCCTCGCGGAAGGTCGGCAGCCGCTTCAGCGTTTCGAAACGGCCCCACAGGAAGCCCATATGCGGCGAGAAGTTCTTGTAGCCGGAGCAGACGAGATAGTCGCAGTCCCAGGCCTGCACGTCGATCAACCCGTGCGGTCCGTAATGCACGCAGTCGAGGAACACTTCGGCGCCGGCCGCGTGCGCGATCCCAGCCACGGAAGCGACATCGACGATCGAGCCAATCGAATGCGCGGTGACAGTGCAGGCGACGAGGCGGGTGCGGTCAGAAACCAGCGGGCGCAGATCGTCGACATGCAGATTGCCGTCCTCGCGCATCCGCCACCATTTGAACTTGGCGCCGGCGGATTCCAGCGCCAGCCATGTCGCGATGTTGGCGTCGTGGTCCATGTCGGTGATGACGATCTCATCACGCTCCTGAAGCATCTGGCCGATGCCGAGGCTAACCAGGCGGATGAACGAAGTGGCGTTCATGCCGAAGCAGATTTCCGCCGGGCTGTAGGCGTTGATCAGCAGCGCGACACTTGTCCGCGCATCGGCGACCGACTGGTCGACGGTGACGCTGCGGCGATAGCGGCCGCCACGCTGCACATTGTGCGAAACCAGATGGTTGGTCACCGCGTCGAGCACGCTCTGCGGGATCTGCGCGCCGGCGGCGTTGTCCAAGAAAATGAAATCGCCGGCCCGCTGCAGAGCGGGAAACATTGCGCGGATGGTGTCGACGGGAAACGCGGCTGCGCTCGCATTGTCGGTTTGATGTCTGTTCACGGGTAGGCTCCTGCAAAGGACTTGGGCGGGGATCAGTTGGTGACGTCAGCGCTTCTTCTCGGTCTTGAAGCGCTCTTCAAGCAGGCTGACGAGGCGCACCATCGGCCAGAGAAAGATGAGATAGACAAGCGCCGCGCCGATTAGCGGCGAGGGGTTGGCATAGAGCGACTGCGCGTTGGTCGCTTCCTTCAACAGTTCCGGCAGCGCCACGGTGGAGGCGAGCGAAGTGTCCTTGAACATCGAGACGCAGTTGCTGGTCATCGGCGGGATGACGACGCGGATCGCTTGCGGCAGCACCACCTTGCGCAGTGTCAGCAGGAACGGCAGGCCGAGTGCCTGTGATGCCTCGAACTGGCCGCGTGGAATGCTTTCAATGCCGGAGCGGAACACCTCGGTCGAATAGGCCGACATGATGAAGGCGAACGCCGTCACCGCCGACGCCCAGGACGACAGACGGATGCCGAGGAACGGCAGCGCGTAGTAGATCAGGATCAGCACGACCAGCACCGGCAGGGCGCGGAAGATGTCGGTGTAGCCGACCGCGAGCCAGCGCAGCGGCTTCGGCGCATAGAGCCGCACCAGGCTGATCACCAGGCCGATGGGGATGCCGATGCCGATGCTTAAGATGCCGAGCAGCAGCGTGTTCAGGAAGCCGCGCAGCAGCGCCGGCAGGCTGGACATGATGACATCGGGGTTGAAGAAGGTGTCGAGCAGCGACATGGGAGCGTTCCCGAACCCCAGAGCAAAGAATGCTCACGTTAAAATCGATTGACCTCACCGACGGCGAGGTGCCTGCGGCGGAAGCCGGCGCTGGAGCATGAAATGAATCGTGCCGGCCTGGCAAGCCGGCACGCTTTCAATGCATTACCACTCAGGCCTTCGGCAGCGGCATTTCCTTCATGGTCGAAGAGTCGGCGGGCGCGTCGCTGCCGAACCACTTTTTGTGGATGGCGGCCAGCGTGCCGTCCTTCTTCATCGCGCTCAGCGCGTCGTTCAGCTTGCCGAGCAGCGGGTGGTCCTTGGTCATCATCAGGCCGTATTGTTCGCCGGTCTTGATGCGTTCTTTGACGACCAGGTCCTTCATCTTGGTGAAGGAATACTCCATGCCTGGAATGTCGCTGACGGCGGCATCGACGCGTCCGGCGCTGAGGTCGAGCAACAGGTTCTGCTGCGTGTCGTAACCCTTCACGTCGCTGAAGCCGTCGGCTTCCTGATGCGCCTTGACCCAGGTCTCGCCGGTCGAGCCGGACAGCACGCCGACGATCTTGCCCTTGAGGTCGGCTTCGGCCTTGATCGCGCTGTCGGTCTTGGTGGCGATGCCCATGTCTGAATCATAATAGGGCTGGGTGAACGACTGCGACTTCAGCCGCTCCGCCGTGATGGTGATCGACGAAATGGCGACGTCGATGCGCTTCGACGTGGTGGCGGCAAACAGCGCCTGGAAGCCGAGATCGGCGATGTCGGTGGTCATGCCGACGCGCTTGGCTGCTTCGTTGACGATGTCGACTTCAAAGCCTTCGAAGGTACCGCTCTCGTTCTTGTATTCGAACGGCGGATTGGTCGGGTAGGCGCCGACATTCAGCACGTCGGCGGCATAGGCGGTGGCGGGGCCGGCGGCGATGCCGATGGCGGCGGCGAGAAGAAGCAATTTACGGCGAGTGAAGCTCATTTGTGTTCCCTCTGTTGTTGATCGGGCGGGTTGCTCCCGCACGGTTTTTTGCCGCCCCGCTTCAGGCAGGGCGTCAATTCATGGCAGCGACCATGCGGTCGAGCGCGGTCGCTATCTGGTCACGCTCACGGCACACGCACATCCGCAGGAAGGCCGTGGCCGAACTTCCAAAGAGATGGCCGGGCGCCAGCCCGACGCGCGCCGTCTCCAGGATCTTGGCGCAGGCGCGACGTGCGTCGCTTTCGCCGTCCATGGCGAAGAAGGCATACATGCCGCCGCGCGGTTTGGTCGGTAAGATGATGCCCGGAATTTCCGCCAGCCTGTCATAGGCTAGGTCAAGGCCGGTTCTGATCCGCTGCCGGATCTCCTCGACAAGCGGCTCGCCCTGCCGGATCGCTGCGACCGCACCGGCCTGGATGGGGGCTGCCGTGCCGCTGTTGACATATTGGGTCATGGCGCCGAGCTGCTCGGCCACCCCGGACGGATGCGTCAGCCAGCCGATACGCCAGCCGGTCATTGCCCAGGCCTTGGAGAAGCTGTTGACCGACAGCACCCGGTCGCCGTCCTCGGCGATCTGCAGGATGGAAGGGGCAACGTTGCCGTCGAAATAGAGCCGGCCATAGACCTCGTCGGAGATGATCCAGATGCCGGTGCGCCGGCTGAAATCGAGCAGCGCCTGCATCTCCTCGCGCGATGCGGTCCAGCCGGTCGGGTTGGATGGCGTCGACAGGAAGATCGCGCGCGTGCGTGCGTCGCAGGTCGCAAACAGCCGGTCGAGATCGAGATGCCAGTCGCCCTTGAAGTCGAGCGAAAACGGCCGTGGCTCGCCGCCGATCAGGTGGATGGCGTTGTGGATGTTGGGCCATTGCGGCGCGACATAGACGACGTTGCTGCCAGTATCGACCAGCAGTTCCAGCGCCAGATACAGCGCCTGCATGCCGCCCGGCGTGACCGTAGTGCGCGCGATCGGGATCGGCCGGCCATGGATGCGCGTCTGGTACTCCGACAGCGCCTCGTTCAACGGGGCGTGCCCGCGCATGTTGGGAACGTAGAAGGTCAGGCCTTCATCGAAGGCGGCCTTGGCAGCGTCGCGGATGAAGGCCGGCGTCACCATATCGCCTTCGCCATACCACAGCGCGATCACATCGCCGAGTTCACGCGCCCGCACGGCAAGGTTGGCGATGTTTTCTGTGTGCAGATCGCGGATTTGTGCGCGCACGCCATCGAAGGCATAGCGCGCGCTGGACGATGACTGGGGCAGTATGAACGACAAGGACTGAAACCCCTCCCACCCGGAACACCACGATGAACAGGCCGGCAAGCCCCTCCGGCACGGCAATCGCCATCGATTTTGGAATGCTTATCCAAAGTGCGGCGGTTTTCAAGGCGAAAGTTTTAAGCTTAAAAAGTTTGGCCGGAATGTTGCCCCGACGATACGCCTTTTTGTGCTAGCCGCGCTCGCCTCGTGCCAGTTCGGCCCGCGCGGCGGAAGAACCGGCGGCCGCACCCGCCCCGAGAAACATCGTGTCGCTGGCCAGGATGAAGAAGCTGGCGCCGATAGCTGCCCATTGCCCGACAGGCTGCGGGCTGGCGCAAAAAATGCCGGCGGCCTTGTCGTGCGCGATCGTCACGCCGACGATCGTCCGGATCGCCGCATTGAGCTTGTCAGCGCCTTTCGGTCCGAGTGCATCGATCGACACCGAAAGATCGCCGGGGCCGACGAAGATCACATCGATGCCGTCGACGGCCGCGATCGCGTCGATGTTGGCCAACCCTTCCGCGGTCTCGACCTGGATCGCGACGACGATCCTGTCGTTGGCGCCGGCCAAATATTCGGGAATGTGATAGCCATAGCCGGCGGCGCGGCCGGGTCCGACGCCGCGCTCGCCCCTGGGCGGATAGCGCGAGGCCTTCACCGCTGCTTCGGCCTGGGCGGCGGTCGAGACGCGCGGCACCAGCATACCTTGCGCGCCACTGTCCAGCGCCGCCTGGATTGCTTCCGGCGCATGGCCGGGAACGCGCACCATGGCCGGCACGCGATGCACGTCGGCCGCGCGCACCATGGTCTCGATCATGTCCCGCGAGATCTGCGCATGCTCCCAGTCGATGCAGAGGAAATCGAGGCCCGACTGCGCCATCACTTCGACCGCGACGGGATGGGGAATAGCGACAAAGGAGCCGACAAGGCTCGTCTTGCCGATGCATTTCTGGCGGAACTCGCTCATGCCGATCCCTTTCTCCTCCTGCCGGAATCCATATCCGCAAACCATCGCGAGGCGAAGCTATTTCATGCTTGAAATATTTTCGCGGAGCCGTAGCGTGCGATCTTCGCCGGGAGGTCGCGACATGAACAAACCACATCCCTTGCACGGCCCGAACAGGCTGAAGCTTGGTGTTTTTTCAACCAATGCCGATGGCGGGCTTGCCATCACCGATGTTCCGGAACGCTGGACGGCGAGGTGGCAGGACAATCTCACGGCCGCGCAGATCGCTGACCGCGCAGGCCTGGAGTTCATGCTGCCGATCGCGCGCTGGCGCGGTTTTGGCGGTCGCAACAAGGTGCGCGAATGGTCGTTCGAGACCTTCACCTGGGCGGCGGCTCTTGCGGTCGCCACCGAACAGATCGGCCTGTTCATGACCGTGCATGTGCCGCTGGTGCATCCGCTCTATGCCGCCAAGGCGCTGGCGACGGTCGACCATATCAGCCAGGGCCGCGCCGGCTTGAACATCGTCTGCGGCTGGAACCCGAAGGAATTCGGCATGTTCGGCACGCCGCTGGTCGAGAAGGGCTACGACCAGGCGGCGGAATGGATTGAAATCCTCGAAAAGCTTTATGCGTCGGCTGAGCCGCTCGATTACGAAGGCACCTATTATCACCTCAAGGAAGCGGTGAGCCGACCGGCCAGTCTGCAAGTTCCGCGACCCGTGACCATGAACGCTGCTTTCGGCGGGCCGGGCCGAGATTTCGCCGCCGCCCGATGCGATTATCTGTTCACGACCTTTTCGGAAATGAGCGATGCCGGCAAGCATGTCGCCGACATCGGCGAGCGGGCCGACAAGGCAGGCCGCGACGTCGGCGTCTATACCGTTGCGCATGTCGTCTGCCGCCCGACGATGGAAGAGTCGCAGGCCTATTATAACAGCTACGCGGTTGAGATGGCGGACCACGATGCAGTCGATGCCCACATGGCCGGCAAGAAGGAATTCTCGCAATCGCACGACCCGCATGCCTATGACCGTTACCGGCAGCGTTTCGCCGGCGGCGCCGGCACCTACCCGCTGATTGGAACGCCGGAAACAATCGCCGCCGACATGGTCGCCATTGCCGGGCACGGCTATCAGGGCATCGCGCTGTCCTTCGTCAATTACACGCAGGAGCTGCCCTATTTCTGCGATAACGTGCTGCCGATTTTGAGACAGGCGGGCCTGCGCGAATAATTTATTCCTAGGCCAGCCAATAGATTATTCCGGAATGACGGCGGTCGCCTGGATTTCCACCTTAGCGCGATCCTCGACCAGCGCCATCACCTGCATGGCGGCCATCGCCGGAAAGTGCCGGCCGATCACTTCGCGATAGACCTCGCCAATGCCCTTGAGGCTGGCGAGGTATTCGGCCTTGTCGGTAAAATACCAGGTCATCGAGGTGATGTGCTGCGGTCCGGCGCTGGCCTCGGCCAGCACCGCGACGATGTTTTCGAGCGTCTGCTTCACCTGGCCGACGAAGTCGTCGGTCTCGAACTGGCATTGGCCGTTCCAGCCGACCTGTCCGCCAACGAAGACGAGTTGCCCGCGTGCCGCGACGCCATTGGCGTAACCGACAGGTTTTGCCCAGCCTTCCGGCTGCAGAATCGTGTGCATTCAAAACCTCCCGGTATTCCAAAAACCAATTTTCAAAATCGAATGCCCGTCAAATCTCTGCCGTCAGGCCGCGCCCATCACTTGTCGCGCGATCACCACCTTCTGCACGTCGGAGGCACCCTCATAGATGCGCAGCGCGCGGATCTCGCGATACAGGCTTTCGACGATATGGCCTTTGCGGACACCGTCGCCGCCATGCAGCTGCACGGCCTTGTCGATCACCTCTTGCGCCTTGTCGGTGGCAAACAGCTTGGCCATCGCCGCCTCGCGGGTGACGCGGGGCGCACCCATATCCTTGGTCCATGCGGCGCGGTAGACCAGCAGCGCCGCCGCATCCACGTCCAGCGCCATGTCGGCGATATGGCCCTGCACCATCTGCAGTTCGCCCATCGGCGCGCCGAACAGTTTGCGCTCGGCTACGCGTTTGATGCTTTCATCCAGCGCGCGGCGGGCAAAGCCGAGGGCTGCCGCACCGACAGTCGAGCGGAACACGTCGAGCACCGACATGGCGATGCGGAAGCCGTCGCCCGGTCTGCCGATCAGCGCCGCGGCCGGCAGCCGGACCTGATCGAACGACATCCGCGCCAGCGGATGCGGCGCAATCACTTCGAGCCGTTCGGCAATGCCAAGGCCCTTGGTGTTATCAGGCACGAGGAAGGCGGAGAGCCCCTTGGCGCCCGGCGCCTCGCCGGTGCGGGCAAAGACGACGTAGAGATCGGCGATGCCGCCATTGGAGATCCAGGTCTTTTCGCCGGACAGAACGTAACTGTCGCCGTCGCGGGTCGCCGTCATTTCGGTGTTGGCGACATCCGATCCCGAGCGCGGCTCCGACAGGGCAAAGGCGGAAATCGCCTTGCCGGCACGTGTCTTTGCCAGCCATTGCTGCTGCTGCGGCGTACCGAACAGGCTGAGCGCCCCGGTGCCCAGCCCCTGCATGGCGAAGGCGAAATCGGCGAGCCCGTCATGGCGCGCGAGCGTCTCGCGCGTAATGCACAATGTGCGGACGTCGAGTGGCCCCGGATTGTCGGTGTCGACAGCCGTCGGCTTCAGCCAGCCGTCCCGGCCAAGCTTGGCCACCAGCTCGCGGCAGGCGGCATCGACATCATGGTGATCGACCGGCAGGTTTTTTGCGCACCACGCCTCCAGTTGGTCGGCCAGCGCGCGATGGTGGTCTTCGAAGAACGGCCAGTTGAGGAAGGAACGGTCAGGCATGGGCGCGCCCTCGATTTTCGTCGCGATCCGTCGCACCCCCCTCTGTCCTGCCGGACATCTCCCCCGCAAGGGGGGAGATTGGCAGCCTTGCCGACGGCTTCGACCTGGCAACGTTGGAGATTGGCGAAAACAAGACGTACAGCCGATCTCCCCCTTTGCGGGGGAGATGGCCGGTAGGCCAGAGGGGGGTGCCTGGGCGCAAACCTACCATCCTCAATCCCCCTCGAACACCGGCTTTTCCTTGGCCACGAACGCCTGGTAGGCGCGCTCGAAGTCGCGGGTCTGCATGCAGATCGCCTGCGCCTGCGCTTCCGCCTCGATCGCCTGGTCGAGGCCCATCGACCATTCCTGGTTGAGCTGCGTCTTGGTGATGCCGTGGGCGAAGGTCGGGCCGGAGACGATGCGCGCCGCCATGTCGAGCGCGTCTGCCTCCAGCGCTGCGGCATCGACCAGCCGGTTGTAGAAACCCCAGCGCTCGCCTTCATCAGCCGTCATGGTGCGGCCGGTGTAGAGCAGTTCTGCGGCGCGGCCCTGGCCGATGATGCGCGGCAGGATCGCACAAGCGCCCATGTCGCAGCCGGCGAGGCCGACGCGGGTGAACAGGAACGCCGTCTTCGCTTCCGGCGTAGCGATGCGGATGTCCGAACTCATGGCGATGATGGCGCCGGCGCCGACCGCGACGCCATCGACCGCCGCAATGATCGGCTTGCCGCAATTCAGCATGGCCTTGACGAAATCGCCGGTCATGCGGGTGAAGGCGAGAAGCTGCTTCATGTCCATCTTGACCAGCGGGCCGATGATGTCGTGGACATCGCCGCCGGAGCAGAAATTGCCGCCATTGGACAGGAACACCACGGCGTCGACGTCGTCGGCATAGACGAGGTCGCGGAACGTATCGCGCAGTTCGGCATAGCTGTCGAAGGTCAGCGGGTTCTTGCGCTCCGGCCGGTCGAGCCGGACCTTGGCGATCCTGCCATCGACCTCCCACAGGAAATGCTTCGGCTTGCGCCCGGCCATCTCGGTCATTCGCGTCCCTCCCAGTTGCTGCGGAACGAGGTCAGCATGCCGGTCAGCCGGCGCGCGTCGTCCTCGCTGACCTTGCCCAGCAATTCGCCGATCCAGCCTTCATGCGCCGCGGCGATGGCGGCAAAGGTTTGCGTGCCTTCCTCGGTCAGCCGCACCATCGAGGTGCGGCGGTCGCCATTGCGCCTCGCACGCGCCACTAGTCCTTCCGAAACCAGCCGGTCGACGATCCCGGTGACATTGCCGTTGGACACCAGCAGGAAGCGCGACAGGTCGCTCATCAGCATGCCTTCCGGCACCCGATAAAGGGCTGCCATCACGTCGAAGCGCGGCAGCGTCGTGTTGAACTCCTTCTTCAGGCGCTCGCGCAGCTCGGCCTCGATCGTGCGCGAGGCACGCAGCAGCCTGATCCACAGACGCAAGCGGTCCTTGCCGGGTCCCGACGGCGCGGGCAGGGGGCCGGCTACCATGTTTCGCCTCCTGAGATGGAAATCGCCTGTCCGGTGATCGATTGGGCGGCGTCGCCACACAGCCACAGCACGGCGGCGGCGACCTCTCGCGGTTGGATGAAGCGGCCTTGCGGATTGGTCGAGGCCAGGCTCGACCGCGCCTGTTCGACCGAACGGCCGGTCTTATCGATGATGCGCTGGATGGATTCCTCCAGCATTTCGGTTTCCACAAAGCCCGGGCACACCGCGTTGACGGTGACGCCGGACTTCGCCGTCTCGGCGGCAAGAGCCCGCATCAGGCCGACGACGCCATGCTTGGCGGCGACGTAAGGCGCGACATAGGCGTAGCCTTTCAGCCCTGCCGTGGAGGCAATGAAGACGATCCGCCCCGCCTTGCGCGCGGCCATGCCGGCCAGCGCCGGTTTCACCGTCAGGAAGGCGCCGGTCAGATTGACGTCGAGTGTCCGCTGCCAGTCGGCAAGGGTGGTCTTGTGGGCCGGCGTGCTGCCGGCCATGCCGGCATTGGCGACGACGATGTCGAAGGGCCCACGCACGGCTTCCGCCCTCTCGTAAAGCGACGCCATCGCCGCCTCATCGGTGACATCGGCGGCGATGCCGGAGATGCGGTCGTTTTCGCCGGCGACCTTGGCAAGCTCCGCTTCCCGGCGGCCGCAGATGGTCACGTCGATGCCGGCATCCGCCAGAGCCAGCGCGATGGCTCGGCCAACGCCGGAGCCGCCGCCAGTGACCAGCGCATGCTTGCCCGCGATCATGCGCCAATCCTCGAAACTTGGCGCCAAGTACCCCCACCCCTAACCCTCCCCACTAGGGGGAGGGAGAAGGCAGCAGCAGCACCTATCGATCGCAAACTTATGCGGTTTCCGCTGGGTCGAACGCAACATAGTCCCCCTCCCCCCTGTGGGGAGGGGCTAGGGATGGGGGTACAGCGCCGACGTAGCAAGCGAAAAGCACTCATACTTTCAGCCCCGCCGCCGCATCGCGCTCGGCCAGCCGGTAGAGCTGGTCGCGCCCAGGCAAATAGGGATCCGGCCATTTGACGCCGCGGTCGCCGAGCGTGACCGCGGCATGCAAGGTCCAGTAGGGATCGGCGAGATGCGGCCGTGCCAGCGCCACCAGATCGGCGCGACCAGCCATCAGGATCGAGTTGACATGGTCCGGCTCGTAGATGTTACCGACCGCCATGGTGGCCATGCCGACCTCGTTTCGGATGCGGTCGGAAAACGGCGTCTGGAACATGCGGCCGTAGACGGGCTTTGCCAGCGCCGATGTCTGGCCGGCCGAGACGTCGCAGATGTCGATGCCGGCCTCATGCAGCAGCCGTGCGATCTCGACCGCGTCGGCAGGCGTCACGCCTTCGATGCCGACCCAGTCATTAGCCGAAATGCGCATCGAGATCGGCTTCTCGGCCGGCCATGCGGCGCGCACCGCGCGGAAGACTTCGAGGGGATAGCGCATGCGGTTTTCCAGCGAGCCGCCATAGGCATCCGTGCGCCGGTTGGTGACCGGCGTGATGAACGACGACAGGAGATAGCCGTGCGCGGCGTGGATTTCGAGCATGTCGAAGCCGCAGCGATCGGCCATCTCGGCCGAAGCCACGAATTCGTCGCGCACCCTGTCCATATCGGCGCGGTCCATCGCCTTCGGCACCTGATTCTCAGGTGACCACGCGACGGCCGAGGCCGCCATGACAGGCCAGTTGCCTGATACCAGCGGCACGTCGTTGCCTTCCCAGCCAAGCCGGGTCGAGCCCTTGGCGCCGGAATGGCCGATCTGGGCGCAGATCTTGGCTTCGGTCTCGGCGTGGACGAAATCGACCAGCCGTTTCCACGCCACTTCATGTTCGGGCGCGTAGAATCCGGGACAGCCAGGCGTGATGCGACCCTCGGGACTGACGCAGGTCATCTCGATATAGATGAGGCCTGCGCCACCCTTGGCGCGCTCGGCATAGTGGGTGAAATGCCAGTCGGTCGGACAGCCGTCGACGGCCTTGTACTGCGCCATCGGCGAGACGACGATGCGGTTCTGCAGCGTCAGGTCGCGCAGCTTGAACGGCGCGAACATCGGCGCGCGGCGCATGCCGCCGGCGCCCGCCTGGCGCTGGAACCATTCCTCCGCACCGCCAAGCCATTCGGCGTCGCGCAGCCGCAGATTCTCGTGACTGATGCGCTGCGAGCGGGTCAGCAATGAATAGTTGAACTGCACCGGATCGAGGCCGAGATAGCGCTCCACCTCCTCGAACCATTCGAGCGAATTGCGCGCCGCCGATTGCAGCTTCAGCACCTCGGTGCGGCGAGCATCCTCATATCTACGGAACGCGGCCTCAAGGTCCGGTTCGGACTCGACATACTCGGCCAGCGCCACCGCGCTTTCCAATGCGAGTTTAGTGCCGGAGCCGATCGAGAAATGCGCTGACGCCGCCGCATCGCCCATCAAGGCCAAATTCTTGTACGACCAGCGCTCGCACAGCACGCGCGGGAAATTGATCCAGGCCGAACCCCTGATATGGTTGGCATTGGTCATCAGCGCGTGGCCGCCGAGATGCTTGGCGAAGATGCGCTCGCAGACAGCGATCGATTCCTGCTGCGACATCGCGCCGAAGCCAAAGGCAGCCCAGGTCTGTTCGCTGCATTCGACGATGAAGGTCGCGGTATCGCTGTCGAACTGGTAGGCGTGCGCCCACACCCAGCCATGCTCGGTCTTCTCGAAGATGAAGGTGAAGGCGTCGTCGAATTTCTGGTTGGTTCCGAGCCAGACGAACTTGCATTTGCGGGTGTCGATGTCGGGTTTGAAGACGTCAACGAAGGTGTTGCGCGCCCTGGAATTCAGCCCGTCGGCAGCGACGACAAGATCATGCGTTTCCATGTAGGGTTTCGGGTCGGCGATATCGGTCTCGAACATCAGCTTGACGCCGAGTTCGCGCGCCCGGCGCTGCAACAGGACCAACAGCCGCTTGCGGCCGATGCCGCAGAAACCGTGCCCCGTCGAAACAGTTCGCACGCCGTCATGGATGACAGCGATGTCGTCCCAGTAAGCAAAGTGCTTCTTGATCCAGACGGCGCTGACCGGATCGTTCTTCGACAGATTGTCGAGCGTCTCGGCCGACAGCACGACGCCCCAGCCGAACGTGTCGTCGGCGCGGTTGCGCTCGAACACCGTCACATCGTGCGCGGCGTCCCTGAGTTTCATCGAAATGGCAAAGTAGAGGCCGGCTGGTCCACCGCCGAGAACCGCAACCTTCATGTCTGCGATCTCCTCTTCGCTTGCTGGTTTCAGTATCGCGCCGGCGGCAAATTATTTCAAGCTTAAAGTTTCATATCGAAATGATTCAACGTCGCATCTGTGTGGCGTGCTTGCGGGACATCCGCAAGCACGCATTCCCATCATTTTTCCGGGCTCTTCGGGCTCCACAAAACGGTCTCCGCACCCTTCTCGTAGGCCATCCCCGAGGGATAGCTGATCGCTTCCAATTGCAGCCCCCAGGGCGCTTGGAAGTAGAGGATGGTCTGGCCGGCGGCCGGTCCTTCCTTGACCGGCAATGGTCCCATCCTTGTCTTGACGCCCTTGCCGTCGAGATAGGCTTTGGCGGCGGCGACATCGTCGACATAGAAGGCGATGTGGAAGCCGCCTATGTCGCTGTTCTTCGGCGTCAGGTCCTTCTGGTCGGGCGCTGTGTATTTGAACAGCTCGATGTTCGATCCATAGCCGCAACGCACCATGGTGACCTCTTCGATCACCGCCTTCGGGTCGACGCCCAGAAGATCCTGCATGAAGGTGCCCTTGTCGTCGGCGAACGGGCCAAACGACATCGCCTTCTTGCAGCCGACCACTTCGGTGAAGAAGTCGACCGCCTGCTTCATGTCGGGCACCGTGATGCCGGTGTGATCATGGCCGCGCATGCCCGGGATCGAGCTGGCGGTGGCGATGCCGGCGCTGCCCAACATCGCCACTGCGAGCGTTGCGTTTCGAAGTATCCTCTTCATGTTAGTCCTCCTCCATTGGCGGGACTTGGGTCTTTGCCGGTCGCACGTCCGAGGCCCGCTTTTCGGCGTGCGTGTGCATTCATGTCGGAGCCTTGGCGGCGGCAGGGATGTCCAGCCAGCCCGGGTCGATCTCGGGCAGCGGAATGGCTGCGATTAGGTCGCGCGTGTAGCTTTGCCGCGGGTTTTCGAACAAGGCGTCGGTGGCGCTGGCTTCGACGATCACGCCTTCGCGCATGACGATCACTTGCCGGCACAGCCGCCGAATGACGGACAGATCGTGGCTGATGAAAGCGACCGTCAGCCCCATCTCCGCCGCAAGCTTCTCCAGCAGGGTGAGGATCTGCGCTTGCGTCGAGACGTCGAGGCCGGAGACGATTTCATCGGCCAGCACGAATTTCGGCGACAGCGCCAGCGCGCGGGCAATGCCGACGCGCTGTCGCTGGCCGCCCGACAGTTCGTGGCGGTAGCGGCCGGCAAAGCTTTGCGGCAGGCCGACGCGCTGCAAGGCCTCGGCGACGCGCGCCTTCAGATTGTTGCCAAGGCCATTCTGTTTCAGCGGTGCAGCGATGATGCTGGCAATGGTGCGGCGCGGGTTGAGCGACGACATAGGATCCTGGAAGATCATCTGCAGATTGCGCCGCAGTGGCCTGAGCTCCGCTTCCGGCAGATGGGTGATATCGCGGCCGTCGAAGCTGATGCTTCCGGCGCTGGGCTCCAAGAGGCGCACCAAAGCGCGGCCGAGCGTCGATTTGCCGGATCCGGATTCGCCGACGATCCCGGTCACCGAGCCCTTGGGCAGGTCGAAATCCAGGCCTTTCAGGATCTCGGCCAGCGGCGCGCGGCCGATCAGCGGTTTGCGCGTCATGTCGGGCAGCGCGACCTTCAGCCCGCGCACGGAAAACAGCGGCTCAACCATGCGGCCGCCTCCAAGCCTGATCGGCGGCAGCGATCTCTGAAGCAAGCCCGGCCAGCACAGCGTCATCCACTGGTTTCAGCGAGGCAAACGGGTCGGTGTAGCGCGGCGTCGCAGCCATCAGCGCGCGCGTGTAGGGGTGTTGCGGGGCAGCGAAGAGAGCAGCCGTCTCGGCCTCTTCAACGACCTTGCCGGCATAGAGCACCGAGACCTTCTGGCTGATCTTGGCGACGACGCCGAGATCGTGGGTGACGAACAGGATCGCCGTGCCATGCTCGCGCTGCAACTGCACGATCAGCCGCAGGATCTGCTTCTGCACGGTGACGTCGAGCGCCGTCGTCGGTTCGTCGGCAACGATCAGCCGGGGCTCGGCGGCGAAGGCAGCGGCGATCAGCACCCGCTGGCGCATGCCGCCGGAAAGCTCGTGCGGATAGCTTTTGAGCACGCGGTCGGGGTCGCGGATCTGCACCTCGTCGAGCAACTGGCGAATGCGGGTATCGGCCCTCTCGCCACTCCAGCCGAGAATGCGCACCAGCCGGTCGGTCATCTGCGAGCCGATGCGGCGCGACGGGTTGAGCGCGGTCAGCGGATCCTGCGGGATCAGCGCCGTGCGGGCGCCAATCAGCGTGCGCCTTGCCTTTGGCTGAAGCCGGCCGAGATCCTCGCCTTCGAGCAGCATATCGCCTTCGACGATGCGCACGCTCGACGGCAGCACGCCGAGCACCGCCTTGCCGATCATCGTCTTGCCGGCGCCGCTCTCGCCGACCAGGGCGCGGACCTCGCCGGGCTGGACGGCAAGCGACACTGAGCGCAGCACGCGCTGGCCGTTGGGCAGCACGGCGCTCAGATCCCTGATGTCGAGACAGGCGCTCATCGCAGCACCGGATCGAAACGCGTCTTCAGCGCCTCGCCGAACTGGCTGAACGACAGCACGGTCAGGATCAGCGTGATCAGCGGGAACACCAGCACCCACCAGGCCTGGTGGATCGACAGCCGTCCCTCGGCGATGATGCCGCCCCAGGTCGGGTCGTCGGTCGAGATCGACAGATTGACGAAGGACAGGATCGCCTCGACGATGACGGCGATACCCATTTCCAGCGACAGCAGCGCCACGATCGACGGCAGCACATTGGGCAGAACCTCGCGCAGCATGATGCCGATGCGGCCATAACCGGCGATGCGGGCATTCTCGACATAATCCATGCGCGCTTGGCCCATCGTTTCGGCGCGGATCACCCGGCAGAAACGCGTCCAGTCGATGATGGCGATGGCGAGGATCACGGAGCTGAGCCCAGTGCCGAGCACCGCCACCAGAAGGATAGCGAACAGCACCGGCGGAAACGCCATCCAGACATCGACGATGCGCGAGATGATGCGATCGGCCCAGCCGCCGAAATAGCCGGCGACCAGTCCTAGCATCGAGCCGACCAGGCAGGCGGCGATCGCAGCCGCAAAAGCGACGATGAAGGCAATGCGGCCGCCGAAGATCAGCCGGGACAACAGATCGCGGCCGAGGCTGTCGGTGCCCAGCCAATAGCCGGGTTCGGCGCCGCTGATCCAGAACGGCGGCAGCCGTTCCAGCATCAGATCCTGCGCCAGCGGATCCTGCGGCGCGACCAACGGCGCAAAGATCGCGGCCAGAAGCGCCAGCAGCAGCCAGCCGCCGGCCAGCCACAAGCGCGGCGACACACCACGCCTTCGAGCACGGCCCTCATCCATGGCGCAGCCTCGGATTGAGCAGCGCATACATCATGTCCACGGTGAGGTTGATCAGCACGAACAGCAGCGCGAAGACCAGCACGATGCCCTGGATCAGCGGCAGGTCGCGGTTGATGACGGCATCGATCGCCATGTTGCCGAGGCCCTCATAGGAAAACAGCCGTTCGACGATGACCGTGCCGCCGATGAGGAAGGTGAACTGCACGCCGACCAGCGTCAGCGTCGGCAGGGCGGCATTCTTCAGCGCCTCGCGCAGGATGACCTGCGTTTCCGAAAACCCTTTCACCCGTGCCAGCACGACATAGTCGAGGTCGAGCACTTCCTTCAGCGACTGTTTCAACAGCTGCGAGATGATCGCCGCCAATGGCAGAGCCAGCGCCACCGCCGGCATCAGCATGTGTTTCAGGAGATCCCAGGTGAGGTCGAGGCGCAGGCGAAGCAAGCTCTCGAACAGATAGAACTGGGTGACGAAGGGCAGGTCGAGCTGCGGCGAAACCCGGCCGGAAATGTCGAAGATCGGCACCAGCACACCGAACAACAGGATCAGCACCAGGCCCCACAGGAAATCGGGAATGGAAAGCGCCGCACCGCTGGCGATGTCGATGCCGGCCTCGATCGCCGTGCCGCGCTCGCGTGCGCCGATGACCGCCGTCGTGCCGCCGAGTGCCACCGCCATCACAAGCGCGACGATGGCGAGTTCCAGCGTCGCCGGCAGCCGGTTGAAGACAAGGCCGAGTACGTCCTGCCTGAGCGAGATCGAGGTGCCGAAATCGCCCCTGACGACGCCGGACAGCCAGATGAAGAACTGCTGCACGATGGTTTTGTCGAGCCCGTAGAGCGCCCGCAGCCGGTCGATGTCGGCATCCGTTGCGCCGGGCGGCAGCATCATGGCGATCGGATCGCCGGGCGCGACACGGATCACGACAAAGACGACGACGGCCACGCCGAACAGCGTGATCAGCATCGCCAGAAGACGGACCAGGAATCTTTGCAGGAGCATTCTGGCGTAGGCCCAATGCGTTTCAGTGACTGATGGAACGAACAGCCCCCTCATCCGGCCGCTTCGCGGCCACCTTCCCCCGAGGGGAGAAGAGGTCGCAGACGGCTGAGCCAGTCTCTTCTCCCCAGCGGGGAGAAGGTGGCCCGAAGGGCCGGATGAGGGGGCCTGCGCAGTTGGAAAGGACACGCCGTCTCGCGACAGCGTCTCCTCGCCGATATCAGGCCGGAGTCATCAGGGCCGGCAGCAGCGCGCCGGACACATGCTGCACCACATTGACGCTCTTGGCATGCACGATCGGCTGCGCATACTGCATCAGCGGCAGCACATAGGCCTGATCGGCGATGTATTTGTCGACGGCCTTCCAGCCAGCAATGCGCTTGGCCTCGTCCTTCTCGCCCCATAGCGGGTTGATCATGTCGATCAGGTCCTGGCTGTCCCACACCGAATGCGGGCTCGGGCCGTACATGGCAAAGCCGGTCGAGGTGGTCGGGTCACCGATAGCATTGCCCCAGTTGTAGAAGGCGGCCGGCGCCAGCTTGTCGGCGGCGCGCAACTCGTAGTGCTTGGCGATCTCATAGACCTCGATCGTCGCCTCGATGCCGACCTTGCGCCACATGCCGACGATCGCCTGGATCATCTCATAGTCCTTGGGCTTGAAGCCCTTGGTGGTCTGGATGGTAAACTTGACCGGCTTTTCCGGCGAGTAGCCGGAGGCGGCCAGCAATTCCTTGGCCTTTTCCGGATTGTGCTCGACCTTGATCGACGCATCATAGGCCGTGTATTCCGGCGTCTCCAGCGTGTCGATCGGCTGGCCGTAGCCGCGCAGCAGGCGATCGACCAGCAGCTTCTTGTCGATCGACATGACGGCTGCCTGGCGGACGTTCTTGTCCAGCATCGCCTCGATGTCGTTGAAGAAGATCATGCCGATGTCGGAGACGTTCTTGCACGAGCCGGCCAGCCCGTCCTTGGCGATCAGCCGGTCATATTCCTCATAGGGAATTTCAAGCGTCACCTGCGAGGAGCCGGACTCGATCTCTGCGACGCGGCTTGCCGCATCAGCGACGAACTTGATCGTCACATTCTCGAAGGCCGGCTTGCCGCCCCAGTAGTTCGGGTTGGCCTTCAGCCGCAGGAAGGCGTTGCGCTCGAATTTTTCGACCATGTAGGGGCCGGTACCGATCGGCGCCTTCTCGAAGCCTTCGGCGCCGACCTTTTCGTAATAGGCCTTCGGCAGGATGTAGCCGGTCAGGAACGACATCCATTTGAAATAGACCGGGTCGAACTGCACGACGTCGCCGGTGATCTTGTTGCCGTCGATCTTGAAATTGTTGACGTTCTTCCAGACGAACTGGATAGGGTTGCCGGTCTTTTCGTCACCCGCCCGCTGCAGCGACCAGACTACGTCTTCCGCCGTGAACGGCGAGCCGTCATGCCAGGTCACGCCTTCGCGCACCGTCATCGTGATCTTGGTGCGGTCGTCGTTCCAGCCCCATTCGGTGAGCAGCCCTGGCGCGAAGGACAAATCGGGCTTCTGCGGGATGAACTGGTCGAATACCGACTGATACAGCCCCTGGATCGTCGGGTTGACGGCCGAAGGTCCGGTGGTCGGGTCCCAGGACGGCAGGTTGACGTTATAGGCGATGGTCAGTTCACCGGCAGCCGCCTTGGCGATCTGCGGCAGGCCGACTGCCGCCACCCCGAGTGCCGCGGCACTGTATCCCAGCAATTCGCGTCTGTTGATTGTCATGGTCGTTCCCCTTGTTGGTTTTCTGTTTTCGTCGCGCGGCAATGTCACTTTATTGGTTCAGGCTTCGTGGGCAGCAGCGCCTTGCCTTTCGTCGCCTCTACGGAATCGTCGCTCCTACCTCCCGCCAAGCTGTTGCGCGAGCATGTAGCCCGAAGCCGCACCAGTGCCGGCACCAGGCCATGTCGCGGCACCCGTGAGATGGAGATTGCCGATCGGCGTGTTCCAGCCGGCGTAGCCGCGCGCCGGGCGAAACAGGAAATTCTGCGCCAGATGATGGCTGCCGCAAACCTGGTCGCCGCCGACGAGGTTCGGATTTTCGCGCTCGAGATCGATGGGCGAGAAGACAGCGCGGCCGAGGATATTGTTTCGCAGGCTGGGTGCATAGGTCTCGATGATGTCGAGGACACGGTCGGCGTAGACCTCCTTGACCTGGTCCCAATGCGCGGGCGCGATCTTGCCGGCGGCATCGCCTGTGATTTCAGCGGGCAGCATGCGCACCTGCACCCACAGCACATGTTTGCCCTCGGGCGCCCGCGATGGATCAATCGCAGTCGGCTGGCCGACGACCAGAACCGGCTCGTCAGGCAGCATGCCCGCCATCGCCTGCTGATAGGTGCGTGACATGGCATCGAGCGACGGCGACAGATGAACATAGGCGAACTGCCGCAGCTCCACTCCGGCGCGCCAGTCCGGCAATTCATCGAGCGCCAGATGGATCATCATCGTGCCCGGCGCATGGCGGAATTTTTGCATCGCCCTATCGAAGCCGGCGTCACCCGAACCATTGGGCAGCAGCTTGCCGGTCAGCGCCTTGGGCGCGACGCCTGCGATGACCGCCTTGGTCGCTGTGTGGATCTCACCGGAAGCGAGCCGCACGCTGGCCGCCTTGCCAGCGGAAACCGTGATCTCGGCCACCTCGGCGCCGGTGACGATCTTGCCGCCGGCAGACCTGACCATGCCTGACAGGGCGCGGATAATGGTGTCGGCGCCTCCCTTGCCCAGCACCATGCCAAAGCTCTGGTTGGCCATCGACTCCAGATAGGGGAACACGGCACCCCCGGCGATGTCGGGCGCGAAGTCGAGATGCATGCCCCAGGTGGCGAGCGTTGCCCTGATATGAGGCGACTCGAAAGTCTCCTCGAGCCAGGCGCGGGGCGATGACAGCAGCAGCCGTCCCGTACCGAGCACCCCCGACATGCCCTTCTTGCGCCACAGGTTCCAGGCGGTGCCGGCAAGAGCACGTGCGCTCATCGGCGAACCCAGCAGCCGGAACAGATGCTCGGCCTCCGCCGGGAAGGCGGCGACCAATCTGCGCCATGTCGAGGCATCGGCGGCGGAGAAGGCGGCCATGCGGGCAGTGGTCTTTTCCAGATCGTTGCTGACGCCGAACCAGCGACCGTCCGGAAAGGCGCTGGCGAAACAATCGGCGACCGGCGCGAACTCCAGCCCCTGTGCTTTCAATTCATTTGCATATTTACGGTGGAAGGCCGAGCCGGCGAACAGGCTGAGATTCATCGCGCCGAAATCGTGGCGGAAGCCGGGAAGGGTGAACTCGCGCGTCTGGACGGCGCCGCCTATTGTTGCGTTGCGCTCGAAAATCCCGGTTTTCCAGCCTTTGAGCGCCAAATGCGCGGCGCATGCCAGACTGTTGTGGCCCGCCCCGACAAAGATGGCGTCGAACTCGCTCACGCCCCGTTCCCATTTCCTTTATGCTTAAAGATAATTGCAGATGCATATGTTTTCGTCTAGTAGGATATTAAGGGCCGAGACGAGCCTTGATGATCATCACGAAAGAGGGAACAGAGACCATGGACACCCAAAAACTCCTCGGCGAAGTCGCCGGCCAGCTTCTTTTAGGCGCCATCAAGGTGGTCGACCTGACAGCGCCGCTAGGACCGGACACGCCACTGATCAAGCTGCCGCCGGAACTCGCCGTCGACACGCCCAAGATCGAGATCCACTCGATCTCCCGCTATGATAAGAACGGTCCCTGGTGGGCCTGGAACTGGCTGAAGCTCGGCGAGCATTCCGGCACGCATTTCGACGCGCCGCAGCACTGGATCTCCGGCAAGGACTATGCCGACGGCGCCACCGACACCATTCCGGCGCAGAATTTCGTCGGCCCGGTCAATGTCATCGACTGTTCGAAGGAAGCCGCCGCCGACCCTGATTTCCTGCTCACCGTCGACCACATCAAGGCGTGGGAAGCCAAGCATGGCGCCATCAATGCTGGCGAATGGGTGGTGATGCGCACCGACTGGTACAAGCGCAACGGCTCGGAAGCCGAGTTCCTCAACGCCAACGAGACCGGCCCGCACACGCCCGGCCCGACCGCCGAAGCCATCCAGTTCCTGATCAGCAAGGACATCAAGGGCTGGGGCTCAGAGACGATCGGCACCGATGCCGGCAAGGCCGGCGGCATGGAGCCGCCATTCCCGGCGCACACGCTGATGCACAAGGCCAACCGCTATGGCCTCGCCAGCCTTTGCAACCTCGACCAGCTGCCGCCGAAGGGCGCCATCCTGATCGCCGCACCGCTGAAGATCGAGCACGGCACAGGCAGCCCGATCCGCGCGCTGGCGCTGGTGTCGAAGCAATAGGACGAGGTGGGTCTTCGGGTGAAGATCATGTGTGTAGGCAATGTCCCGATGACGGGTGGAGGGTGGCAGCCTTGCAACGCCGCCACTCTACGGCGCCCCCTTCTGTCCTGCCGGACATCTCCCCCTCAAGGGGGGAGATCGACTGTCATTGCCATCTTAGCCAATCTCCAAAGTCGCAGGAATGAGCGGAGCGCCAAAGCTGCCAATCTCCCCCCAAGAGGGGGAGATGTCCGGCAGGACAGAGGGGGGCGCCGTAGAGCGCAATTCCACGCAATTGAACCCCACTGCCTGCCGACTGAGAGCATCCCCCAATGAACGCGCCGGATCACATCATCGTCGGCAGCGGCATCAACGCGCTGGTCTGCGCGGCGATGCTCGGCGGCAAGGGTGCCAAGGTGCTCGTCCTCGAGCGCAACGACCGCATTGGCGGTTGTATGCGCACCGAGGAGATCACCGCGCCCGGCTTCATCCATGATGTGATGGCGACGACCTTCGTACTGTTCATCACCTCGCCGGCCTTTGCGGCACTCGGCGCCGACCTTGCGCGGCATGGTCTGGAGTTCTGCCATACCGGCACGCCAACCGGCGTGCTGCGGCCGGACGGCAGCCATGCCGTGCTCAGCACCGACCGCGCCGCCAATGTCGCCGCCCTCAATGCGATCGCGGCAGGCGACGGTGACCGGCACGCGGAGGATGTCGGCGGCATCGAGCGCAATGCCGGTCTGCTGTTCGGCCTGCTCGGTGGCAGCCTGTGGTCCTATCCGACCGCCAAGCTGCTGGCCGGTGATGCCTGGCGGCGCGGCCCGCGCGGCCTTGCCGCCTTTCTCGGCGAAGCGCTGGTGCCGGCGCGCAGCTGGCTCGAAAGCACCTACCAGTCGGAGACCATCCGTGCGCTGTGGGCACCTTGGGTGCTGCATGCCGGGCTCGGTCCCGAAGACGCCTTCTCCGGCCAGATCGCCAGGGTGATCGCCTTTGCACTCGAGGCGGCCGGCGCGCCGATCGTCAAGGGCGGCGCGAAGAACCTGCTTTCGGCCTTCGAAGCACTCATTACCGAGCGCGGCGGCGTCATCTCCACCGAAGCGGACGTTGCTTCCATCATCCAGACCGGGGGCCGCGCCACCGGCGTGCGGCTGGCCTCGGGCGAAATCGTCCATGCGAAGAAGAGCGTTATCTGCTCGGTCACGCCGACGCAGCTCTATGGCCGGCTGCTCGGCGCGGATGCGCCCAAAGCTGATGTCGAGGCGACGCAGAAATATCGTTACGGCAAAGGCAATTTCCAGGTCCATTATGCGCTTAACAAGCCGCCGGCATGGCCGGGCGAAGGGCTGGACAAGGTGGCGTTGCTGCACCTGACGCCGGGACTGGATGGCGTGTCGAAAGCCTGCAACGAAGCAGCGCGCGGCATGCTGCCGGAGGTGCCGACCATCTGCGTCGGCCAGCCGCATGCACTCGATCCGTCGCGCTGTCCGCCGGGCAAGGCGATCCTGTGGCTGCAACTGCCCGAGGCACCTCGCCACATCAAGGGTGACGCGGCGGACAAGCTGCAGGCGCCGGCTGACGGGCAATGGACCGACGCGCTGCGCGATGCCTATGCCGACCGTGCAGAAGCGATCCTTGCCAGCCACATCGACGGCTTTAGGGATAGCGTCATTGCGCGCCGGGCCTATTCTCCAGCCGACCTCGAAGCGATGAACATCAATCTGGTCGGCGGCGACCCTTATGGCGGCTCCTCGACCCTCGACCAGTCGTTCCTGTGGCGGCCGTTCAAGACCAGCCGCAACCATCAGACCGGCATCAAGGGTCTCTACCATATCGGCGCCTCGACCCATCCGGGTGCGGGGCTCGGCGGCGGCTCCGGCTTTCTCCTGGCGGGGAGGCTGTGATGGAACAGAAAGTTCCGGAAAAGCGCCAGCGCATTTCGACCTTGGGGCAGATCGGCCTGCAGCAATTCGCGCCCTATCTGATGAACCGCATCATGGGCCGCTACAACGCCACCTTGCGCGACGATTTCCGCAAGCAGGGCCTGACCATCCCGCAGGTCCGCACGTTGGCGGTGCTGTCGGTCACCGACGGCATCACCGTCAACGACCTCTCGGTCTATACTGTCATCGAGCAGTCGACCTTGAGCCGGACGCTCGACTCGCTGGAGGGCCAGGGCCTTGTGCGGCGCGAGCAGGGCGTCACCGACAGCCGCATCCGCCATGTGTTCCTGACCGATGACGGCCGCACTGAGTTCACCCGCGCCTGGCCGGCCATGCATGACGCGTTCGAGGCGATGTTCGACGATATCGACGACGCCGAATATTCCGCACTCATCGCCACGCTTTTGAAGATGCTGAAGAACATCCGCAAGCACGACATCTAGACCTACGCGCCGCCAACCCCGGGCGGTAACGGAAGGAGTCACAAAATGGCCGAACGGTCTTTTGCCAAGGAAGTCGAAAAACTCAGGCTCGGCGCCGGCGAGGAGTTTGCCGGCGAAGGCATCCTCGCCATCACCAAGGCGCTTCTGCAATGCGGCGTCGGCTACGTCGGCGGCTATCAGGGCGCGCCGATCAGCCACCTGATGGACGTGCTGGCCGACGCACAGGACATTCTGGGCGAGCTCGGGGTGCATTTCGAGGCCAGTGCCTCGGAAGCCACCGCCACCGCCATGCTGGCCGCCTCGGTGCACTACCCGATCCGTGGCGCTGCGACCTTCAAGTCGACGGTCGGCACCAATGTCGCCTCCGATGCGCTCGCCAATCTCGCGTCCGGCGGTGTCACCGGCGGCGCACTGATCATCGTCGGCGAGGATTACGGCGAGGGCTCCTCGATCATGCAGGAGCGAAGCCATGCCTTCGCCATGAAAAGCCAGGTTTGGCTGCTCGACCCGCGCCCCAATCTGCCGTCGATCGTCAAGGCGGTGGAGGACGGCTTCGAGCTGTCGGAGATCTCCAACACGCCGGTCATGCTGCAGGTTCGCATCCGCTGCTGCCATGTCCACGGCCATTTCATCGCCAAGGACAACAAGCGGCCGCCGATGACGGTCGCAGATGCGCTTGATGCACCACGCCGCGACACCGGCCGCATCGTGCTGCCGCCCGCATCCTTCCTGCACGAGAAGGAAAAGGTGCAGAAGCGCTGGCCGGCGGCGGTCGATTTCATCCGCAAGAACAAGATCAATGAATTCTTCGGCTCGGATCATGGTTCGGTCGGCATCGTCATGCAGGGCGGCATGTACAATTCGGTCATCCGCGCCTTGCAGCGTCTCGGCCTTGCCGACACCTATGGCGACACCGATGTGCCGCTTTACGTGCTCAACGCCGTCTATCCGCTGATCGATGACGAGTTCCTGTCCTTCTGCGAAGGAAAGCAATCCGTACTCGTCGTCGAGGAGGGCCAGCCCAACTACATCGAGCAGGCCTTCGCCGCGATGCTGCACAAGGCCGGGCGCGGCACCAGGCTGGTCGGCAAGGAGCATCTGCCGATGGCCGGAGAATATACCGGCCAAGTCATGCTCGACGGCATCGGTGCCTTCCTGCGTGCCGAGGCGCCGCATCTGCTGCCGGGCGAAGTGCGTGCCCCCAACAAGGTGGGCGACGGCGTCGACACAGCGGACCTGATCAATGTCGTGCCGGGTCGCCCGCCGGGCTTTTGCATCGGCTGCCCGGAGCGGCCGATCTTTGCCGCGACCAAGCTGGTCGAGCAGGAACTCGGCAAGCATCACATCGCCTCCGATATTGGTTGCCATCTGTTCTCGATCATGCCGCCTTTCGAGCTCGGCGCCACCACCATGGGCTACGGGTTGGGGCCCGCCTCGGCCTCGGCATTCAACTCGCCCGATGCCAAGCGCCGTTCGATCTCCTTCGTCGGCGATGGCGGCTTCTGGCACAACGGCCTGACCTCCTCGATCGGCAACGCGGTGTTCAACAAGAATGACGGTGTCATCGTCATCGTCGATAATTTCTATTCGGCCGCCACCGGCGGCCAAGACATCCTCTCGTCCCGCGCGGGCAACAAGACCAAGTCGACGAAGCATCCGATCACCGAGGCGGTGAAAGGGATGGGCGTCAAATGGCTGCGCCATGTCGACCGCACCTACGACGTGACCAAGATGCAGGACACGTTGCGCGAGGCACTGACCACCGAGGAGAAGGGGCCGAAGGTCATCGTCGCCTCGTCCGAATGCATGCTCAACCGCCAGCGCCGCGAAAAGCCGCTGGTCGACAAGGCGATCAAGGGCGGCGAGCGGGTGATAAAACCGAAGTTCGGCGTCGACGAGGACATCTGCACCGGCGACCATGCCTGCATGCGGCTGTCGGGTTGTCCGTCGCTGTCTGTGAAGTCGCTCGACGATCCGCTGCGCGACGATCCGGTGGCGCATATCTACCAGAGCTGTGTCGGCTGCGGCAATTGCGGCGAGGTCGCCGATGCGGCGGTGCTGTGCCCATCCTTCTACCGCGCCGACGTCGTGCACAATCCGAGCCGCTGGGACCGTTTCCTGGAATCCGTGCGCCGCGCCACCATCAGCCTGTTGCAGCGCCGCCGCGAAAGCCGGCGCCTGACTTTCGCCGATGCTTGACGCTGTCCCCCCACTTCGCGCCCGGCCCAGTGCTCAGGATGACGAGCGCGTCATCAAGCTTGCCGTGCTTGCGGTCGGCGGCCAGGGCGGCGGCGTGCTGGCCGACTGGATCACCGATGTCGCGGAGCGCAACGGCTATGTCGCGCAGTCGACCTCGGTCGCCGGCGTCGCCCAGCGCACCGGCGCCACCATCTATTATGTCGAGATGGCCTGCGACACCGGCCGCCTGCCGGTCTTCGCGCTGTCGCCCTCGCAAGGCGATGTCGACATCCTGATCGCCGCGGAACTGATGGAAGCCGGCCGCGCCATCATCCGCGGCTTCGTCACGCCCGAGCGCACGACGCTGATCGCCTCGTCGCATCGCATCGCCGCCGTCTCGGAAAAGATCGAGCCGGGTGATGGTCGGGCGTCGTCCTCCAAGGTGCACGCGACGGCGGAAGCCGCATCGAAGCGCTTCATCGCTTTCGACATGGAGAAGATCGCCGCCGACAATGGCTCGATGATCTCGGCCAGCCTGCTTGGCGCGCTGGCGGGGTCCGACGCCCTGCCGTTCTCTCGCGAGAGCTACGAACAGGCGATCGGTGCCGGCGGTCGGGGCGTCAAGGCCAGCCTCGCCGCCTTCGGTGCTGCGTTTGATCGCGCGCGCGGTACGGCAGCGCCGGCGCAGAAGCAAGCTGAGTCCGCGCTTGTCGAATCTGCCCTGGGCGCCGGGCGCGTCACTGGCCCGCAAAACCTGCTGCAAGGCTGGCAGGCCTTGGCCGCCCGCATCGAGCTGATGCCGGTGGCGGTGCGCGACATGGCGCTTCGGGGCCTGCGAAAGGTCGTCGACTATCAGGACATCGCTTACGGGCGCGAGTATCTCGACCGGCTGGACAAGGCAGTCGCACTGGACGGGCCGGATCGCGGATATGGCTTGTCCATCGCTGCCGCGAAGCATCTGGCTAATGCGCTATGCTACGACGACATGATCCGCGTCGCCGATCTGAAGACACGCTCCACACGCGACAAACGCGTGCGCCGCGAGGTCGGTGTCAAGGACGGCTCGATCCTGCAGGTGACCGAATATTTCCATCCGCGCATCGAGGAGTTCTGCGGCACACTGCCGGCAAGTCTGGGCAGCTACATCGAGAACCGGCCGAAGCTCGCCGCCTTTCTCGACCGCCGTATCAATCATGGCCGTCGTATCCGCACCGACAGTTTTGCCGGCTTTGCCGCTTTGTGGTTCATCGGCGGCCTGCGCCGCTGGCGCCGCAGCCTGCTGCGCCACAAGGTCGAGGTCGCGCATCTCGATCGCTGGTACGCGCTGGCTCTTGGTTATGTGCCGACTGACTATGCGCTGGCCGTCGAAATCCTCAATTGCCGCCGGCTGATCAAGGGCTACAGCGATACCCATGTCCGCGCCCAGTCGAAATTCGACCGGGTGCTGTCCGCGCTCGATCTGCTCAAGGGTCGGGCGGACGCCGCCGACTGGATCCGCCGCCTGCGCGAGATGGCGCTGAAGGACGAAAAGGGCGACATGCTCGATGGTGCCTTGAAGACGGTGGCGACGCTCTCCGAACACGTCGCCCGCTGATCCGCGCCGCAGTGTGTCACTCACACCTGAGCGAGACAATTCCGGGATCCGGTTTCAAATGTCACCAACCCTGCACCGCTGTGGCAACTTTGCGCTGGCAGCGGACCAGTCATCCTCAGACTGCAATTCTCCGAGCGAACACCAAGCAATCGGGCATCAACATATTCAGCCCTTCAACCAGCATGTCCGATGCATCCGCAAGCGCGCCTTCCGGCATTGTCTCAAGGCTCTCCAACACAAACCAGATGCGATCATCGGTTGTCTCCAGTCGGGTGCGCGTACCTTGCCGCCAGTTCCAACGCCGGCATGTGACGCCCGCATCGTCTCGCCAGATGACCTCTCCGGGGAGGGGGTTATCGATCACCACTTCGCCGTTCATGACTGTTTCGAACGGTTCGCGTCCGTCGGCCACGGTCAGAAGCGGACGCCCGGCATAGGCATCGTAGTTCTCGCCGCCGACGGGAATCGCATATTTGAGGCTGACGGCGTTATAGAGATCGACGACAGGATTGATCGAAGGAATCATTCCGTCCTCCAACACCCGCTTTCTCAGTGCTTGCGCCGAACAGGGTGTCCGATTGGACTTGGCTCCGAACCGGGCATAGGTGTCGGCCCAGCTGGTCAAATGGGCGTCGGCCCATGACGGGCCGCCCTCCCGCAGGACGTAATCGCAGGCATCTGTCAGAAGCCCTGTGGGAAGGCTTCCTTCTCCGGCATTTGCCGCATCGACATGAATGCTCATCGCTCTGAAGCCGGGGGCGATTTCCTTGATCCGTTCGTCGATCACCGGTTGTTCGAACATCTGTTGCCAACTCCAGAATTCCACTCAGGCACCCAGTTGCCCGTCTCAGCCCGGAATCATCTCGGAAACGATCTGATCGGTAAGCCTGCCGCTATCGCCAAGTCCCTGTTTCACCCCTTTGCGATCGGCCTCAGGGCGGTTTTGGCTCATCTTGCGCTTTCCCTGCAGCGAAACGACGGGCATGCGAATACCGACAATGCCGCGGAGCTGAGCCTTGATGTAGGCTTCAGGAGCGTCGGTGACTGCCCAAGGCGGCGAACGTGACGCCTCGTGAATGCCCGTGAGGCGCGACACCACCTCAAACAGGCGTTCGGCATCTTCGAAGAACTCCACCGGCCCACTCGCATGGACGGCTGTATAATTCCACGTCGGGACGACCTTCCCATGTTCGGCTTTCGAGGCGTACCAGGACGGCGTCACATAGGCGTCCGGTCCCATGAAAACTGCAAGTCCATGGCCGATGACAGGAGTCTGCCAATGCGGGTTCGGTCGCGCCAGATGCGCATAGAGGACGCCCCTTTCTCCCTCCGTCTCATTGAGGAACATAGGCAAAGGGGTGGCCATCGGACCATCGGGCGTAGCCGTCACGAAATTGGCAAGGCGACATTGCCGCATCATTTCGTAAAGCTCGGTCGTGTCCTCCACGGCGAAGGCTGGCGGGGTGTACATAAGCATCTCCTTGACGTGAGCGCATTGTTCACCTCAAGGTGGCACAAGATACACCGCCAGTTTTGGAATGTTTCATTGGTCCAGTTGGTGAAGGGCTCACGAAAGAGCGGCGCGACCCGTCGCATCTACCTTTCCTTGCGCGAGCAGATTAAGTCCGGCGTTTATGATGCGGGTGGGAGATTGCCCTCGAGCCGCGCGCTTGCGGAGGAACTCGGCGTATCCAGGACCACGGTGACGGCCGCCTATGACCAGTTGATCTCCGAGGGCTACATTCAGGTGCGGCAGGGCGCCAAGCCGACAGTCACGTCCGAAGGACGACACCCGTATACCAGACCGGTATCGCAGGCACAGGAATCCACTCCCCAGCTGTCCGCCTATGCCGCGCGTGCAATGGCATTGCCGAAGAACATCAGCGCGGAACAGGCAGTGCTTCGATACGATTTCCGGTACGGCGACATCGCTTCGTCGGACTTTCCCAAGCTCACCTGGCGGCGCGCGCTGAGCGCGGCGGTCCTAGCGCACCGGGAACGCCTTGGCTATCAGCATCCAGCCGGCAATCTGGCACTTCGCCGTGTCCTGCAAGGCTACCTCTGGCGAGCCCGTGGCATCGAATGCGACGTCGCCCAGATCATCATTGTCAGCGGCTCCCAGCAGGCGCTGGACCTGTGCGCGCGGGCGCTTGTTGATCCGGGAGGCCGGGTTGTGCTCGAGGAGCCCTGCTATGCGATGGCCCGCAACGTCATGCTTGCTACAGGAGCAATACCCTTGGCCATCCCGTGCGACAAGGATGGAATGGACACCTCCCGGCTTCCCGATCCCAGGGATGTTGCCCTGGCATTTGTGACGCCCAGCCATCAGTTTCCGCTGGGCGGCGTCCTGCCGTTCGGCCGTCGCAAGGCCCTGATCGAATGGGCGATCGCCGGGAACAGCTACATCATCGAAGACGACTACGACGGGGAGTACCGGTATGACGTACGCCCAATTCCACCACTGTGGGTGACCGGTCAAGGTCGGGTCATCTATGTCGGCACCGTATCCAAGACGCTGTCGCCAACGCTCCGCCTTGGTTACATGGTTGTACCCGGCACGCTTGTGGAGGCCTTTGTCCGATGCAAGCAGATCGCCGATCGACACAGCTCGAGCTTCGAGCAAGAGGCGCTCGCTTCAATGATCGAAACGGGCGCATATGAAAGCCACGTTCGAAGGATGCGGCGACTGAATGCCGACAGGCGTGCGGTGTTCCTGAACGCAATGGCTGAAGCGTTTGGCGATGAGGTCGACATCGTTGGAACGTCGGCTGGCCTCCATGTTGTCGTGTGGTTCAACCACCTCACCGCCGGCGATGAAGAGCGTTTCGCCGACTGCGCGAGGCAGGATGGTGTGGGCATCTATCCAATCTCGCGTCTGTTCGCGGTCCCGACAGATCAACGTGCGGGGTTCATCTTCGGATACGCCTCCATGCCCGTTGCGCTGATTGGAAAGGGCATAGATGACCTGGTGCAGGTCTATCGATCCAAATTCCGGTCGGCATGACCGGGGTTTCGACTGTCCGAAGTCTTTGGGGGCATTCGAACACCCGCGTTGGAAACGGCGCGGGCACTCATGTCAACGGCTGGCATTCACCGCTTGCAACGGATCCGCATGGACACGCAGCGGCGCCTCCTGCGGGAACAGATGCAGCAGGCCTGAATCGACGCGCCGGCGCAGATGCGCGTCCACTTCGGCCCGATCCTTGCAGCCATGAAACCTGCCGCCGCAATGGTCGCGCAGGCGCACGAGATCGGCCATGACAGGCGACATCGGCAGGCCGGCAGCGTCGAGCAGGCTTGCACTGAGAAAGCCGATGTCGAGCGGCGCCAGGTCAGGCATCGGATGGCGCAGCTTATGGTTGAAGGTGGTGAGCGTGTAGAAGGTGCGATAGGCAAGCGAGCCGGGTGTTGCCAATGCCTCGTCACCGGCGACGGCGTCGACGAACGGTTTTGTCGCCGACGATTGGTGATCGCCGAATTCGAGCACGACGGCGCCGCGCGAGCCGGCATCCGCTTGCCTGTTGTCGAGGAAATCCTGGAAATCGCCGCGCGCCACCGCCATCCGGCGCAGATATTCATTGGCCTGGAAATCACCCGAGAAAGGCTCGCCCTCGACCTTCAGGTCGGGCTCCATCCGCCCCTCATAGGGTGAGTGCGGGAACATGGTCTGGATCTCAAGGAACAGCGGCGGCCATCCTCCTTGCGGTGCCTGGCGATGAATACCTCGGCTGCGTGATAGTAGAAGTTGTCGCGCAGGTGATAGAAGGGCGCGGCGATGTCCTTGATGTCGAGCACGGTCTCGACGCCGATCGACTTCAGGAACGGGCCTTCATTGACGAACGAAAAGTCCATCGGCGTCATCACGACAGTTCGATAACCGCAGCGCGCCAGCACCTCCGGTAGAGCTCCGGCGACTTTGTCCTGCAGGGTGATCGTCAGATAGGGGCTTCGCCAGCCGAAATCGGTGGCCGACAGGCCGGTCATCAGCGACAGATTGGTGATCCAGGTGCCGCCGCCAAACGTCTCGACCTGCATCGGATGCGACGTGCCGGCCCCCGGTGCGAATCCCTGCAGGAAGCCGACGCCATTGCGCACTTGGGGAAAATAGCCGGGATCGGACTGGCTTTCGCTGAGCACGAAGAAGACATCGGGAAGGTTCGTGCGGTCGCCGCAATCGACCGTGTCGGCAAAAGGCGGCTGCGGCGCGACGGCCTGCAGCCGCTTCTCGAAGGCCGGCTCGACGACCAAATTGCGCAGATCCAGCAGCGAGACGAAGAAGGCCGACATATGCCGGCCTTGCATGTAGTAGAAATAGCGGTCCTTCGATGCCTCGGCCGGAAAGGTCAGCGGAACCAGAACGACGAGCACCGCCATGATCAGGACGCGTGCCAACACAGGCCAGCCAATTTTTCGATCGATCCGGAACAGGAGGATCGCCGCCGCGATGCCGAGCACCAAGGCAATGACGACCGGCGCGATCAGATGGAGGTAGGAGCCGAGCAGGAAGCGATACACTTCCGGATCCCTCGACACGAAGACCGCGTCGTAGAAATGCAGCGAAAACCCCTTCATCCTGAATTTGATCGCTGACACCACGGTGACGAAGGCAATGCTCATCCAGGCGAGATAGACGGAAAAGGCGAGGCGCCCCGTAGCCAGGAACAGAAGTCCGGCGAGGGCTGCCACAAGCGCCAGCGAGAACGGCACCGACAGCCATTCGTGCTCGGCCTGTCCGGCGGCGAAAACGCCGGCAAGGCCGACCACGGCCAGCGTCAGCGGATGGCAGAGCACCCGCCCAAGGATTCGAAGCTGAATCGCAGATTTTCCCATGAACATGCCTGAGCATAGTTTCGGGAAACTCTTCGATTATTTGCACGGCAAGAACAAATGTATAGTGAATTTAACCTTAACTGTGGGCTGGTCCGGTGCGCGTCAGCGCTCACGCGGGGCCAGCCTGAAAGTGCCTGGCCCCGCGGCGCTATGATCAGTAATGGTGCCAGTGGCGCCAGTGATGATGCGGGTGCCAGACGTAGACCGAAGCGTGCCAGTAGTGGTAGCGCGGGCGCACGATGACGACGCCATTCGGCACGCAGCGGCCCCAGCGGTTCGGGTGCCAGCCAATGCCGCAGCCCCAGCGGACATGCTCGACCAGTGCCGGGGCGGCCGGCTGCGTAACGGACACGATGGGCATTGCGCTGGACGCGGTGGCTGTCACGACCGTTCCGCTGAGGGCCAGCATAGCGGCTGCTGCATAGTTTTTCAGGCGACTCATAATTGGACTCCGAGTGCTTTCGAGTTTGAAGATTGGCCGCCCGCATGGTGCGATCGGGGCAGGCCTGTCCCTTCTCTTCGTTAAACGGCGTCTCCGACCTTTTCCGTCGGTCGTCACGGCGATTTTTTTGGCGCAACAGCGGCGCGGCGTTCCATATGGCGCAGCAATGCCTGTGCCAGCACGCTCCGGTTTTCGGGTGATGCGTTCGCCGCAAAATCGACAATGGCCTGTTCAAGCCGCGCGCGCACCGTCACATCGGCATTGCGTGCCCGCTCCAGGGCAGCCGACAATGCTGCCTTGTCCATGACAGGTTGCTGCAACAGGTCCGCCGCCTCCTGCCTGGCCTGCTGGCCATCGAGAATGTTCTGCCGGGCCTCCACGCGAACCTGGCGCAGCGCCTGGCGGAACGCCTGGCGGTCCTGGTTGGGAAGCTGTCGGCCAGCCGATTCCAGCGAGACACCCGCGCCGGCTTTGGCATTTCTCAGCCAGACCGCACCACCGACAAATGCGCCTGCAAGAAAGACGTTCAGCACCACGGAAGCAATGACCAGACCTCGGATCCAACGCGGGCTCATAGGTTTTCCTCACCGTTCTCGGCATCCGGGTCGGCGTCGCCAAACGCCGTCACATTGGCATCCAGCACATAGTGGTCCGGCTGGACCTCGGGCGTGACGACGGTCACCAGGGCCAGTCCTGCCACGGCGCCGGCCAGACCAATTCCGGCAAGTCCCAGCCCCAGCCACCAGAACTGCTGACGCCGGCGCTGGACGAGATGCCGGCCGGCGGCCTGCAGGATGCTGCCGTGCAGGGCTTGGCCGGGAGCGTCGACGCGGTAGCTGCCAAGCAGGACGTCCAGGGTCCCGGCTTGCTTCAAAATGGCCTTGCCCGCTTTGCTTGCGGCAAACGCCGTGCCGGCTATCCGCTCAGCCTCGGGCCATCGCCGCAGTTCACCGCCATAGGCCGCCGCCAGGGCGGCAAAGCGCTTGGCATCCATTGCCGGTTCGTTCCTGGACCCTTCAGCCATGTGTCTTTCCCTTGCCCGTCAGCACCGCGTGCCCGCGCGGTGTCGGAACGACAACAACCCACCACCAGGCAGCGCCTGCAAGGCGCGATGGCCGTTGTGCATTGGTGCCGGCCCGGTTCTCACTCATCGGCGCCATCCCTGGTCAGGATCGTCTGCAGCGACCGCCGGCCGCGCGCAAGCAGACTTTCTAGGGCATCGACGCTGATCTCCAGGGTCGCAGCCGCCTCGATGTTGGACATCTCCTGATAGTAGACCAGGATAATCGCTTCGCGCTGACGCGGCGCGATGCGTTGCAGCGCCTGTTCGACCCGATGAGCTTCTTCCCCGGGATGAGCATCGGGAAGCGGCGCAGGATCGGCGACGTCCGGCACCTCGTCGGTCACCCATTCGCGGCGCCGGCGCAGCCGGTCGTAGCACAGGTTCAGCGTCACCCGGTGGATCCAGCTGTCGAAGCGCGCATTGCCGCGCCGCCAACTCGAGGCATGGCGCCATATCCGCACGAAGGTTTCCTGCGCGACATCCTCGGCCTCTGCCGCATCGCCGAGCATGCGCGCGGCAAGCGCCAGGATGCGCGGCAGCTTGCGCGCGACCAGGGCTTGCACGGCTGCCGGATCGCCGGCGCCGACATGGCGAACCAGCTCCTCGTCCGGATCCGCAACCATTAGTCGGCGCACTCCCAATGTCCATCGCGCGTCATTGCCTCTTGGTCATTGCTCCTGCTTGGGAGCGGTTTTGTGGCCCGGCAGCTCGTCGGCCGTCAGAATGCCGTCGGCATTCTTGTCCAGCCGGGCAAAGCGCTTGGCGAAGAATGCATCGAGTTCGGCTCGATCGATGAAGCCGTCATGGTTGGAATCGAGACGGGCAAAGGATATGGCAAGGTCGCCCTTGACGTTGCGTTTGGCCTGCACGGCGGTCCACTCCAGCAGGCTGATCTTGCCGTCGCCGTCCGTGTCGGCCGCCATGATCGCCTTTTCGCGCCGCTTCTGGAACTTGGCCAGCGTGACGTCGGGCCTGGCCTCCGAGGCGCTGGGTGCGGCAGCCGGCGCGGAGGTCGGCGGTGCAGGGGGCGGTGGTGTTGTCTGGGCGAGAGCCGCAACGGTCTGCAAACTCAGGGCAACGACTGACATAAAACGGCTGATCATGCTATGCGTCTCCGGGTTGGCGCGCTGCAGACAGCCCTTGCCGTCATCACGCTTCAACCGTTAAACGCGGCGACCCGGAAAATCCGTCGGTCGCGTGCTGATCCGTTCACGCTCGAACAAACAATTGAGCCGTCCCGATTCCATGGGACCGATTCCATACGGAAGGAATTGGCTCTAGTCCGACTGTTCGGCCGCAATCAGTTGTTCAGACTTGAACCCGGCATGTTGCGGGGTCCACACTTCGCCCTCGCGATTGAACCAGTGGCACATATACATGCCCGAGGCCGCGCCATCGCTGACCGTCATCCTGGGGCCTCCAGATTTCAGCTTGACGACGTCTCCGGTCTTGAAAATGTTGGGCATTTTTTGACCTCCCATGCTGAGGCCACGAGTTTCACATCAAACCGGGGTCTCGACAATGGCAGATGTGCTTCGCCGGCGTCGCAAATCCCTTGCTCCAGCAGCTCGACGACGGCCAGGATGTCGTGAGCACGATCGGATGCGAAGGCGATGCATCGCGGGTGAGGTCGAGAGGGTCGCCGATCGTTCTGGTCGGCATGGTTCGCGGTGTTTCTATCGATCTGCCCGGCCTTAACCTTTCCGTAAAGATTTGGCCGTTACTTGGACAGTGATGGCCTCGTGGCGGAGCGGCTACGCTGGAGACTGCAAATCTCTGAAGCCTCGGTTCGATCCCGAGGCGAGGCCTCCACTTCACTTCCCTATCCGACAAGGTATCGGCGGAGATAGCCGACGGAAGCAACGGGCTTGGTCCAGTGATGGCGCCATTGGTTGTTTTCTTGGGAAAATGGTGCCGCTTGCGTGACTCGAACACGCGACCCCCGCATTACGAATGCGGTGCTCTACCAACTGAGCTAAAGCGGCCCGGGAGGGCCAAGGCCTCCAAGATGCGGGGGTGATAGACGCAACCGGCCGCGAATTCAAGATGGGACTTGGCAATTCCTCATGCCGTTGTCGAAAGCCGGCCACCGCGTTGTTCGCCAATCGTCGCGAAGTCACGCTGCGCACGGTGCGCGCGCTTCCGGAGTGTGAAAATCGATGAAACGTGCTGATTTCGTTGCCGGAACAGCGCCGCAATGGACTTTGCACACCTCTCCAAGGCAGAATGCGCTGCTCGCCCGTTGATTGATTGGCCGCCTGCGGCTAACGATCACGGCAAGGTTGGCGAACGGACAGAGGGACCCGCTTGGACGCGATCGAAAAAGCGATCCGGAACGCCTTGGAGAAAGGCAATGCCGAGGACCGCGCGTTCCGCGAAAGGGTCTATCGCGCGGCTTTTGCCGCGCTTGACCGCGCGCTAAAGGCCAATCCGGACGTAACCGTGGAGCTCGCCATAAAGCGCCGCAAGGCGATCCAGGCGAAAATCACCGAAATCGAATCCGAGTTCCTGCCGGCGGTGTCGGATGTCGGCCCGCAGGGCGATGCACCGGCGGTCGAGCTTGGGGCTAACTCCGCTCCCGCGGTCGAAACGGGCCAACAGACACCGTCACCCGCTGTCGTCGTCGATGGGCCTGCGCAATCCGCCTCAGATGCGCCGCGCTCTGCCTCAGAGGCGCCGCGCTCGCGCGTGCTGCCGGTGGTTCCCGACATCATGCCGGACGCTGCCCTTCCCGACGCTCCGTCCATCGATATGTCGGCTCCGGCCTCGGCCGACGCGGCGACGGAAGTGGCGCCCGATCGCGATGAACGGCGCATAAGAGGGCGTCGCCTGCCGCTGACCGCCATCTTCCTGACCGTGACGCTGCTTGCCGCTGTTGGCATTGGCCTGTTTTTCGCCGTGCAGACCGGCGTGTTCAAGACGTCGGCGCAACTCGATACCGCCCCGCCGCAAGCGCCGCCGACCGTCGACGACGACGATTTCACACCGGCCGATGGCGGCCTGGCAAAACCCGGTGCCGCGGACCAGACGCGCGACTGGATCAACGTGTTTTCGCCGACCGATGCGTCGCATGTCAGCGCCCCGTCGGACGCCAAGGCCGAGGTGATGAAGGACGATACCGGTTCGTTCCTGCGCATCCGTTCCGGCGCCTCCGGTTCGGCGATCAGCTTCGATGTCGGGCAGGGCGTTCTGGAGAAGCTCGCCGGCAAACATGCCGTGTTCGATATCATCGCCCGCTCGGAGGAAGGCAAGGAGACGCAGATTTCCGTCGATTGCAATTTTGGCGAACTCGGCGACTGCGGCCGCAAGCGCTACGCTGTCGGCCAGCAGCAGAACGAATATCTGTTCGACGTGCAGTTTCCCGACAAGCGTCCCGGCTCTGCGGGCACCATCGCCATCAATTCCGACTTCGACAAGCAGGGCAAGGCCGCCGACATTTACGAAATCCGTGTTTCGGTCGAGCCGTAAAGCATCAGGCGATGAAAGGGCGAGTTAGCGATCGAGCAATGCCTGCAGCGTCTCGATACGATCGGCCTCGTTGGCCGGCTTGTCCCAGCGCAGCCGTGAAATACGGGGAAAGCGCATGGCGACGCCGGATTTGTGCCGGGTCGAGCGGTTGAGCCCCTCGAACGCGACTTCCAGCACAAGGCCGTTGTCACGGTCGGCCCGCACCGAGCGCACCGGGCCGAAACGCTCGACCGTGTTGTCGCGGACATATTTGTCGATCTGCCTCAACTCCTCGTCGGTGAAGCCGAAATAGGCCTTGCCGACCGGCACCAGCTCCTCCTCGCCTTCGGCACCTGACCAGACACCGAACGTATAATCCGAATAGAAGCTCGAGCGCTTGCCATGACCGCGTTGCGCATACATCAGCACCGCGTCCACAGTGTGCGGATCGCGCTTCCACTTGAACCAGGGGCCTTTCGGCCGTCCGGCGACATAGGCTGAGTCCCAGCGCTTCAGCATGACGCCTTCGATGATTGGATGCAGCGGTACCCGCCGCATTTCTTCCAGCGCATGCCAGTCTGAGAATTCGACGAACGGCGACAGATCGAACCGGCTTGGGTCGAGCGTTTTCACGAAGTTTTCGAGGCGGCCGCGGCGCTCGCGAAATGGCAGCGCGCGCAAATCCTCGTCGCCGATCTGCAGCACATCATAGCAGCGCATGAAGGCCGGGTATTGCTGCTGCATCTTCGTGGTTACCGTCTTGCGGTTCAGCCGCTGCTGCAGATCCGAGAAGGTCCCTGTCGCCTCTCGGGGATCGCCGACTAGCAGTTCGCCGTCGAGCGTCGCGGAAAAATGCATGGCGTCGGCAAGATCCGGAAAAGCGCCCGAAACATCGTCTCCAGTGCGCGAATAGAGCCGGCGGATGCCGCCTTCGGCCACCGCCTGGACGCGGATGCCGTCCCATTTCCACTCGGCCGCATAATCCGCCGGATCGAGCTTTTCGAGATCGCCGTCACCAACCGGGTTCGACAGCATTACCGGGCGAAACAACGCCATCGCCGTTTTCCGGGGCTTTTCGGCCTTGCCTTCCAGCCATGCGAATAGTGCTGTGTAGGGCGGCGACAGCCCGTGCCAAAGCTCTTCGATCTCGGTGACATCGACCTTGCCGAAATCCGCCAGCGCCTGTTTGGCCAGCCGCGCCGACACGCCGATGCGCAGGCCGCCGGTGACCAGCTTGATGATGGCGAAGCGGGCCGAGATGCCGGCGCTATCGAGCAGCCCTGCCAGCACCTTCGGTCCGTCGGAACGGCTTGCCGCCTGCAGTTTGGCGACGACCTCGCCAAGCGTCGGCTCGCGGTTCGGGATGTTTCCGGGCGTCTGCGGCCAGACCAGCGAGACCGTTTCGGCAAGATCGCCGACATAGTCGTAGGAATAGCCGAACAGCACCGGATCCATGCGCTCGGTGACCAGTGTGCGCAGCATCGCCGGCTTGACCGCGGCGATGTGGAGATCGCCGGTGATGGCCGCCAGCGCCAAACCGCGATCGGGATCCTCCACGGTGCGGAAATAGTCGGCCAGCAAGGTCAGCTTGCCGTTGCGCGACGGCGTTAGCACCAGTCGATCGAGAAGTTCGGCGAAGCGGTTCATGCCATCAATCGCCCTCGTCCTCGTACCCCACCAGGTGCAGTGGCCGGGCGGCGATGCCTTCGAGTTCGCACCAGCGTACCAGCGCTTCCTCGCGGCCATGCGTCACCCAGATTTCCTCAGCGCCGGTTTGCTTGATGGTGGCGGTCAGTTCGTCCCAGTCGGCATGGTCGGAGATGATTAGCGGCAGTTCGACGCCGCCTTGCTTGGCACGCTGGCGAATGCGCATCCAGCCCGAGGCAAAGCACGAGATCGGATCGGGAAAGCGCCGTGCCCAGCGGTCGGCGAAGGCCGATGGCGGGCCGACGACGATGGCGCCACTGAAATCATCCTTGCCGCCACTTTCGACGGTTGCCGGCTCCAACTGCCCGAGGTCGATGCCCTGGCTCTGATAGTATTCGCTGAGTTTGGCCAGTGCGCCATGGATGTAGAGCGGCCGGTCGTAGCCGGCGTCGCGCAACAGCCGCATCACCCGCTGCGCCTTGCCCAGCGCATAGGCGCCGACCAGATGCGAGCGTTCGGGAAACTGTGCCGCCGATTTCAGCAGGCGAGCGATCTCCTCGGTGTCGGGTGGATGACGGAACACCGGCAGCCCGAAGGTCGCTTCGGTGATGAACACATCGCACTGGATCGGCTCGAACGGCGCGCAGGTTGCGTCCCTCTGCCGCTTGTAGTCGCCGGAGGCGACGATGCGCATGCCCTGATGCTCGACTGATATCTGCGCCGAGCCCAGCACATGGCCGGCTGGATGGAAGCTGACGCTGACGCCGTTGAGGTCAATCGTCTCGCCGAGCCGGGTTGCTTGCGTCGCTCCCGCAAAATCCTCGCCATAGCGCAGGCCCATGATGTCGATCGTCTGCTGCGTCGCCAGCACGGAGCGGTGGCCGGAACGCGCATGGTCGGAATGGCCATGCGTGATCAGCGCGCGGTTGATCGGCCGCACCGGGTCGATGAAGAAATCACCCGGCGGGCAATAAAGGCCCTCGGGCCGGGGATGGAGCAGGTCGCTGGCGCGCATGATTCCCAAGATAGGATATAATTCCGCTGCGGGAAGCCTGTTGTAAGTGACTGCTGACTCCCGCATACAGCACCGCCGGCTCGATCCGCCGGCAGGACCCATCGCCATGAAACCGCTTCAGGCCTCGTCCGGCGATTTGAACGCCGATCGCCGTGCCGATTATGCCGAGATGCTTCATGCGGATGGCGATCATGCGGCAGCGGCGGAATTGCTGCTCGGTGCGCTGGAAATGACACCACAATGGGCGATGGGCTGGTTTCGCCTCGGCGAGATGCAGCAGGCGGCGGGCGCGCCGGATCTGGCAGCACGGGCCTGGACGATGTCGCTGCAGCTCGATCCATCGGATCGTCAAGGCGCCGCACTGAATCTGCAACTGATCGGCAAGGCGCCGGTGGTCGACGCGCTCTCCAGCGCCTTCGTCGAGACCTTGTTCGACCACTATGCCGAGAGCTTCGATGAATCGCTGGTCGGCAGACTGGGCTACCGGCTGCCTGAGATGCTCGATCAAGCCGTTCGAACGGCAAGGCCGGGCCGTTTCCCGCTGGCGCTCGATCTCGGCTGCGGCACCGGCCTGATGGGGCAGAGGCTGCGGCCGATCGTCGATCGGCTGGAGGGGTATGACATTTCGGCCAAGATGCTGAGAAGGGCGCGGGCCAAGGGCGACTATGATTTCCTCGATAAGGCCGATCTGCGTGATTTTGTCCATGCCGGTCCGAAAGCCGATCTTGTGGCGGTGGCCGATGTCTTCATCTATGTCGGCGCGCTGGACAGCGTGGTGAGGACGATTGCCGGCTTGCTGGCTAGCGATGGCCTGTTCGCGTTTTCCGTCGAGAGGTTGGTCGGCAATGGCTATTTTGTCTTGCAGCCATCGCGACGCTACGCGCATGCGGAACACTATGTGCGCGACGTCCTGGCCGCCAACGGATTTTCGGTCCTGTCGCTGGAAACGACCGTGATCCGGCTGGACCGGCGGGAACCGGTCAGAGGGCTGGTCGTTGTGGCGGGCAAGCTGCCGGCGGCTTGAGGCTGCAATCTCTCGTCGGCCTTACAGACATCCGTGCTGCGAAAAAGTCCGATTTGCATGCGCGACTGATATTTGCGATCTGGTCGCATCAAGGCGGGATATCAGGAGGAGCATAGTCGATGCGCTGCAACATGATTGTCTTGGCATCTTGCCTGCTGACCGCTGGCTGCGTTGGCGGCAATTCGATGTCGGAACGGCAGGACGCCAACATCCAGTCCTCCCTGCAGTATGACAGCGTGCCGTGCGACCAACTGCTGGCGCAGCGCAACGGACTGGCGCAGCAATACAATCTTCCAACGAAAGCCAAACCGACCTTCTCCAATCCGGCGATGGGCTTTGGCCCGTTCACGCCGGACATGCGCTCCAAGGCCAAGCGCGATACGGATCAGGCGACCGGCCAGATCGATGCCATGAACCGGTCGATCGATCGCCGCGAATGCGGCCAGCCGGACAAGCAGAAGAAGCTCGCTCTGCCTGGTTAATATCCGGCCTTGCGGTCCACCAGATTGTCGAGCTTTTCGCCGCGTTCGAAAGCGTCCATCTGGCGCAGCATGATCGGTGCCAAATGGACGGGATCGGAGGTCGCGGCCGCGTGCGGCGTCACGAACACTTTTGGATGTCGCCACAGCGGACTGGTCTTCGGCAGCGGTTCGACCTCGAACACGTCTAGGCTCGCCTCTTTCAGCGTGCCGTCATCCAGCGCCCGCAAAATGTCGGCATCCTTCTGCAGGCGGCCGCGTCCGGCATTGATCAGCACCGAGCCGCCGAGGCCGTTGCGCTTCCTCAATTCCTTCAGCACGCCATAGTTGATGATGCCCTTGGTGTCCGGCGTCAGCGGCAAAAGCACGACCAGGATGTCGGTCGCCTTGAGGAAGGGGATCAGTCCGGCCTCCCCGGAATAGGTCGCGACGCCTTCCATGGCCTTGTCGCTGCGCGACCAGCCGTTGACGGCAAAGCCGAGCGATAGCAGCACCGAGGCCGTGGCGCGGCCGAGACTGCCGAGGCCCATGATGCCGACCGAAATGTCACCGGCCGGCCTTTGCTGCGGCTCGTGCCAGATCTTCTTCAGCTGCTGCGACCGGTAGAGCAGGCCCTGGCGATGATGGTCGAGCACCCGCCAGACGACATATTCGGTCATGTACTGGGTGAGATTGTCGGCGACGACCTTGACGATCGGCACATCGGGCAGGCCGGGGTCGGCGAAGATATGGTCGACACCGGCGCCGATCGAGAAGATGGCGCGCAGATTGGGCAGCGACGCCAGGATGTTCGGCTTCTGCTTCCACACCACGGCATAGGTGATCGACGGGTCGCTGGCGCCGTCCGGCTCCAGCACCACCTCGCGTTCTGCCGACAAAAGGTCGCGCCAGCGCTGCGGGTGAAAGCCGGTGACCGAAAGCAGGATGCGGCCTTTTTCCATTGCGGTCTTTTAGTCCCTTTTTACGCCAGCGGTTCATAGTTTCACGGAAACGCCGAACCGCTCTCTCTGTTTGTTTTGGCGCAATTCCGGACAGAAAACCGTTTCACACTTTTCCTGGAATTGCTCTAAGTCACTCGCTGACGATGCCAACCGGCGCCGTCTCGATCTTGAAGGCGGCCGAGATCAGTGCCCGAGTATAGTCGGTTTGCGGATTTTCAAAAATCTGCTGGGAAGGACCGGCTTCGACGATCCTGCCATTGCGCATGACGATGACGTCGTTGGCGAGCGCGCGGATGACCTTCAAATCGTGGCTGATGAAGAGATAGGCCAGGTCGTGTTTGGCCTGCAGGCTGCGCAACAGGTCGACGACCTGCGCCTGCACGCTCATGTCGAGCGCCGATGTCGGCTCGTCCAGCATGACGAAGCGCGGATTGAGCACCATGGCGCGCGCGATGGCTACCCGCTGGCGCTGGCCGCCGGAAAACTCGTGCGGGTAGCGGTTGCGCGTCGCCGGATCGAGGCCGACTTCCTTCAGCACGGCGGCCACCTTGTCGTCGCGCTGGTCCGGCGACAGCTTCGGCTCGTGGATCTTCAGGCCTTCCTCGATGATCTCGGCGATCGACATGCGCGGGCTGAGCGAGCCGAACGGATCCTGGAAGACGATCTGCAATTCGCGCCTGAGCGGCCGCATGGCGTTAAAGGTCAGCTGGTTGATGTCGCGACCGTTGAACTGGATGGTCCCGGTCGACGAGATCATGCGTGCCAGCGCCAGGCCGAGCGTCGTCTTGCCCGAACCGGATTCGCCGACCACGCCCAGCGTCTGGCCGGCGCGCACGGTGACATCGATGCCGTCGACCGCCTTCACATTGTCGACGGTACGGCGGAAAAAGCCCTGCTTGATCGGGAACCAGACCTTTATGTCCTTGCCGGTCATGACAGGTTTGGCCGCGGCATTGGCGGCCGGCGGCTTGCCCTTCGGCTCGGCCGCCAGCAGATGCCTTGTATAGGCATGCTGCGGATTGGCGAAAATCTCCTTGGTCGGCCCGGTTTCGACGATCTTGCCCTTGGTCATCACGCAGACGCGGTCGGCAATCTTGCGCACAATGCCGAGGTCGTGGGTGATGAACAGCATCGACATGCCCTTGCGGCTCTTCAAGCCGGCCAGCAGTTCGAGGATCTGCGCCTGCACGGTGACGTCGAGCGCTGTCGTCGGCTCGTCGGCGATCAGCAATTCGGGCTCGTTGGCCAGCGCCATGGCGATCATGACGCGCTGGCGCTGGCCACCGGACAGCTGGTGCGGATAGGCGTCGAGCCGTTTTTGCGGATCGCGGATGCCGACCTCGTTGAGCAAGGCCAGCGTGCGCGCCTTGGCCGGGCGATCGGCCATGCCCTGATGCAGCTTCAGGATCTCGACGATCTGCTGCTCGATCGTGTGCAGCGGATTGAGCGAGGTCATCGGCTCCTGGAAGATCATCGTAATCTTGTTGCCTCGCACCTGCCGAAGCTGCTTCTCGCTCATCGCAAGCAGGTCCGCGCCCTGGAACAGGATCTTTCCCGAGGGGTGGCTGGCGCTGGGATAGGGCAACAGCTTCAGCACCGAGAGCGCCGAGACCGATTTGCCGGAGCCGGATTCGCCGACCAGCGCCACTGTCTCGCCCTTGGCGATGTCGAACGAGATATGGTCGACCGCCGTCGACGGCTGTCCGCCTTGCGCAAAGGCGACGCTGAGGTCGCGAACGGAGAGCAAGGAAGCAGTCATGTATCAATTTCCGCTATAACTTTATCAAGGGCAGAAATCTCCGGTCGTATGATCGAAATTTGCGCTGTCAATTGGGGAGGGACAAGCCGATTTGGTGCGATGGAATAGGCATCCTTCAATCTGGTATCGGCAGTCAGAAATTGCGTGCATCCGAAATGCATCGCCGTTGAAAGATGAATGGCATCCGGCAGTCTGAGAGAAATGAATTGCGAGCGAAGCTGTGCTGCGTGCCAGAGAACCTCGCGAGTTACCGTCCCAATCGAGACAAAAACGTTGCCAATCGAAACATTGTCATAGAGCTCGACAAGCGGCTCATTGCTCTTTTTCAGAGGGTCAACCATCAACTCCGCCAGCACGAGTTCGCTTGTCGCGAGGAAAGGCTGCTTTCTGCCCTCGTTCATTGAAATGAGCTGAAGCAGCTTTTTTGCCAGAGCATCGTTATTTTCGAAAGCATAGATGAAAATGTTCGTATCGACGTAAAGCCGGAAGGCGGCCATCAATCCTCCCACTCATCGCGGAGGGCACGAACACGCGCAACAGCCTCGTCGAGACTTGTTCCCGCCGCGTTGGCCTGCGCATTCCGCATAAGTTCAAGCAATTGTTTGCGGCCGAGAGGCTGTTTGGCTTCCTCTTCTATCGTCACCTTAACCGAGGCGCTCAAAGCTATACCCTCTCGCAGTTCATCCGGGAGTTTGGATGCGGGGTAGTGCTCAAGGATGACCTTATTCAAACCTCTGTCCTTCCGTTGGTTCGATATGAGGATCTGCCGATTCTGATCCGTCATTGACCATGGCCATCAGTCATCTCGGCAATTAATGCAGACGCTCATTTTCGTTCGAGCTGCCTCACTGAGAATATATCATGCCGAATGCCGATCCGCATCGTTGTCATCTGAACGTCTTGCGCGGATCGAAGGCATCGCGCGTCGCCTCGCCGACGAAGACCAGCAACGACAGCATCAGCGAGATGACGATGAAGCCGGAAATGCCGAGCCACGGCGCGTTGAGGTTGCGCTGCGCCTGCTTGAGCAGTTCGCCGAGCGAAGCGGAGCCGGGCGGCAGGCCAAAGCCGAGATAGTCGAGCGAGGTCAGCGTCGAGATCGAGCCTGAGAGCAGGAAGGGCATGAAGGTCAAAGTCGCCACCATGGCGTTGGGCAACAGGTGCCGGAACATGATGGTGCGGTTGGGCACGCCGAGCGCTCGTGCCGCGTTGACATATTCGAAGTTGCGGGCGCGCAGGAATTCGGCCCGCACCACGCCGACCAGCGCCACCCAGGAGAACAAGAGCATGAGGCCGAGCAGGATGAAGAAGCCCGGCGGCAGGATGGCGGCGACGATGAGCAGGAGATAGAGCACCGGGATCGCCGACCAGATTTCGATGAAACGCTGGAACAAGAGATCCGTCCAGCCGCCGAAATAGCCTTGCACGGCGCCGGCCGCGACGCCGATCAGTGCCGAGCCGGCAGTCAGGATCAGGCCGAACAGCACCGAAATGCGGAAGCCGTAGATGACGCGCGCCAGCACGTCGCGCGCCTGATCGTCGGTGCCGAGCCAGTTCCAGTTGCCGACGATGCAGGCCGGATCGGCCGCACCTTGCGGATACTGGTTGCAACGCGTCTTGGCGTCATATTGCCAGGATGGCTTGGCCGGTGCGGCCTCCGGAATGGCGTTGTTGACCGTCTGATAGGAGTAGCGCACCGGCGGCCAGATCATCCAGCCATTGGCGTTGATCTCGTCCTGGATGACCGGGTCGCGATAGTCGGTGACGGCATAGAAGCCGCCGAATTTTTCCTCGGGATAGGCGACCAGCACCGGAAACAGGATTTCGCCCTTGTAGGAGGCAATGATCGGCTTGTCGTTGGCGATGAATTCGGAAAACAGCGACAGCACGAACAGGACCAGGAAGATCCACAGCGACCAGTAGCCGCGCCGGTTGGCTTTGAAGTTCTGCAGGCGTCGCTTATTGAGCGGCGACAGAAACGGCCGGGCGATCCGCTCCGGTGCCGCTTCAGCAGGGACTGTGGCCTCTGACATCAGACGTCTCTCCGCTCGAAATCGATGCGCGGATCGACCCACGTGTAGAGCAGGTCGGACAGCAGTCCGACAAACAGCCCGAGCAGCGAGAAGATGTAGAGATTGGCGAACACCACGGGATAGTCGCGCTCGACCACCGACCTGAAGCCCAGCAGGCCGAGGCCATCGAGGGAAAAGATGTTCTCGATCAGCAGCGAGCCGGTGAAGAAGGCCGAGATGAAGGCGCCTGGAAAGCCGGCGATGACGATCAGCATGGCATTGCGGAAGACGTGGCCATAGAGCACCTGCCGTTCGGACAGGCCCTTGGCTCGCGCCGTCACCACATACTGCTTGCGGATTTCCTCGAGGAAGGAGTTCTTGGTCAACAGCGTGGTGGTGGCGAAGGCCGACAGCACTAGCGCCGTCAGCGGCAAGGTCATGTGCCAGAAATAATCGACGATCTTGCCCCACCAAGACAGCTGATCCCAATTATCCGAAGTGAGGCCGCGCAGCGGAAACCAGTCCCAGAAGGACCCGCCGGCAAACAGCACCATCAGCATGATGCCGAACAGGAAGCCCGGAATGGCATAGCCGACGATGACGACGCCGCTGGTCCAGACGTCGAACGGAGTGCCGTCCTTGACCGCCTTGCGGATGCCGAGTGGGATCGAGATCAGATAGGACAGAAGCGTGATCCACAGCCCGATCGAGATCGACACCGGCATTTTTTCCAGGATCAGGTCGAGTACCGAAATGTCGCGGAAATAGCTGTCGCCGAAATCGAACCTGATATAGTTCCACAGCATCATGCCGAACCGCTCGAGCGGCGGCTTGTCGAAGCCGAACTGCTTCTCCAGCTTCTTGATGAATTCCGGATCGAGGCCCTGCGCGCCGCGATATTTCGAACTGACATCGCCGGCGGCATCGAAGTTCGCGCCGCCGCCTGCGTCGCCACCGCCGCCGCCGAGGCGATCGCTGCCACCCTGATTGGTCAGCCTGGCGATCACCTGCTCGACCGGCCCGCCGGGGGCGAACTGGATGACGGCGAAGGATATCGCCATGATGCCGAACAGCGTCGGGATCATCAAAAGGATGCGGCGCAGGATATAAGCGCCCATCAGGCCTTTTGCCCTGCTTGAGCGAACATCTCAGCCTTTGCCAATTTTTGCCGCCTTGCCCTTATCGAACCACCACAGCGTCTCGGCCGGAAAGCCGAAATCGGGCTTCTGTTCGAGAAAGCCGAACATGTCCCAATAGGCGACGCGGTGATTCGCCAGATAGTATGTTGGAATCCAGTCCAGCCGCGCGCGCAAGACCCGGTCGAGCGCTCTGAGCGCGGTGACCAGTTCTGTACGGCTTTTCGCCTTGCCGGCCGCCACGATCAGCGCGTCGATGGCCTTGCTCTCCGTACCGGGATAGTTGCGCTGCCCCGGCGTTTTCGCCATCCGGGAATCATAGAGCATCTCCAGGCCGTCGTCAGTCGGCGTCGCCCCGATCGACCAGTGCAGCAGGGCAAGATCGAAGTCGTAATCACTGTGACGCTGTTCATACTGTGCCGAATCGATTTGCCGGATCGATGCGTCGATCCCGATCGCCTTCATATTCTCGGACCATGGGGTGTAGATGCGAACGATGCCGTCATCCTCCGCCAGCATTTCGACCCGCAGCCGCTCACCCTTGTCGTTGACGACGAAACTGCCCGCACGCTTCCAGCCGGCTTGCGCAAGCAATCTCGAAGCTTCGCCCAGCAGCTTGCGGTCATGGCCCGAACCGTCGGAGGCAGGCTGCGTCACCGCTTCGCCAAAGACCTCCGGCGGCAATTCGGCCCGAAACGGCTCCAGCAGGGCCAATTCGCCGGGCGAGGGCAGGCCTTCGGCCTTGTAATCCGACCGTTCGAAGTTCGATTGAGCGCGCTCGTAAGAGCCGTAAAACAGCGCCCGCTTCATCCATTCGAAATCGAAGCATCTGGCGATTGCCCGCCGCACGCGCTCATCGCGAAATTGCGGACGACGCTGGTTCAGCGCGACAGCCTGCATGTCTGGCGTCTTCTCGCCTGGAAATTCCCGTTTGAGAACCTTGCCCTCCTTCAGCGCCGGAAAGTCGTATCCGGTTGCCCACACCCGCGCGGTGAATTCCTCACGAAAATGCGTGTCGCCTTTCTTGAAGGCTTCGAATGCCGCTTGCCGATCAAGATAGAAGTCGATGCGGATACGGTCGAAATTGTAGAGCCCGCGGTTCACCGGGAGATCGCGGCCCCAATAGTCGGCTACGCGGTCATATTCGACAGTCTGCCCGGCTGACACGCGCCCGATCTTGTAGGGTCCCGAGCCAAGCGGCGGTGTCATCGTCGAGGCATCGAACTCATTGGCCGTGTAGAAGGCCTTGGAGACGATCGGCATTGCCACGACCACTAGTATATTTTGCGCCGACTGTTTGCCATTGAAGGTCAGGTCGAGAGTGGCGGGATCGACCGCAACCGCTTCCGTCATATACCGCAACGCCTGGGAAAGGTTCGGATGGCCCTTGTCTTTATAAAGCTTCAGCGCGAACGCAACGTCCTCGGCGATCAGCGGCGAACCGTCGTGGAAACGCGCTTGCGGTCGAAGCACGAAGCGGAAGCGGTTGCGGTCTTGTGACAGGGTAACGGACTCGGCGAGCAGGCCATAGACCGCATCCGGCTCATCGAGCGCGCTTGTCATCAGCGAATCGAAACAGAGTTCGGTGCGCGGCGGCGCGTCCCCCTTCAATACCAGCGAATTCAATGTGTTGAATGTCAGGAAGCTCTGATTGAGGGTCGAATTCGGCGGCGCGAAATTCATCTGGCCACCCTTTGGGGCATCCGGATTGACATAGTCGAAATGCGTGAAGTCAGGCTTGTATTTGAGGTCGCCGAAGGCCGACAGGCCATGCAGCTTGGTGCCGGTCGCAATTTCGGCGAAGGCTTTGCCGGGCAACAGGGTCGTGGCTGCGGCAGCGGTGCCCAGGGCGAGAAAATCACGGCGGGTCAGGACCGCCATCAATTGCTGCCCCTGTATTTGGCCGCCAGCGCCTTTTCCTTGTCGGGAATGATCCACCAGGAGTCGATATCGGCGCCGACATAGGCGGGCTGCTTGTCTGGAAAACCGAACTTGTTCCAGTAGGCCAGCCAGACCGCGGAACGGTAATATTGCGGCACGACGTAGAAGTTCCACAGCAGGATGCGGTCGAGCGCGTGCGTGGCGGCGACGAGGTCGTCGCGATCGGTGGCGAAGATGATGCGGTCGACCAGCGCGTCGACAATCGGATCCTTGATGCCCATCAGATTGCGCGAGCCGGGCGAGTCGGCGGCTTTCGAAGTCCAGAAATCGCGTTGCTCGTTTCCGGGCGATTCCGACTGCTGCAGAATCCCGGTGACGACATCGAAATCGAAATTGTTGACGCGGTTGATGTACTGCGTCTGGTCGATGATGCGCAAAGTGGCATCGACGCCGATCTTGCGCAAATTGGCGACGTAGGGGCTGGCGATCACCTGGTCGGTGTCGTTCCAGCCGAGGATCTCGAACTTGAACGGTGCCCCGGTCTTGGCATTGACCATCTTGCCGCCCTTGATCACCCAGCCCGCCTTGGCGAAAAGATCGACCGCTTGTTTCAGGTACTTCCGTTCCGCTTGAGGCGAATCGTAGACCGGCAGCTTGAATTCCTGGGTGAAAAGTTCGGGCGGCAGCTTGTCGCGGTATTTTTCCAGGATCTCCAGCTCCTTGCCTTGCGGCAATCCACTCGACGCCAGTTCGGTGCCCTGGAAATAGCTTGATGTGCGGGTGTTGAAGCCGAAGAACAGCGTGCGGTTCATGCTCTCGAAATCGAACGGGATGGTCAGCGCCTCACGCACCAGCCTGTCCTGGAACAGCGGCCGCCGCTGGTTGAGGGCGAAGCCTTGCATCGATTGCGGCGCCTTGGTCTGGAAGTCCTTTTTGACGACGTCGCCGGCTTGGAATGCCGGGAAATTGTAGGCCGTCGCCCATTTGCGGGAGCTGTATTCGCGGTTGATATCCTCTAGCCCGCCCTTGGTGAAGGCGAGCCAGGCAGCGTTGTCATCGAGGATATAGGTGTAGCGTCGCGTATCGAAATTCTCGCGGCCGATCTTCACCGGCAGCTTGGCCGCCCAGTAGTCCGGCACGCGCTGCCAGATGATTTCCGAGCCCGGCTTGAAGCTGGCGATCTTGTAGGCCGCCGACCCGAGCGGAATTTCCAGCGTCGGCTTGGTGACGTCACGCTTCTTCCCGTTGGCATCAGTGCCCTCCCACCAATGCTTTGGCAGCACAGCGAGATCACCGATGATCTTGGGCAGCTCGCGGTTGCCCTTCTGGTTGAAATGGAACTCGACCTCGCGGTCCGAAACCGCCACCGCATCGGTGACGTTGTCGAAATAGCGGCTGTATTGCGGGCTGTTGGCCTTGAGCACCTGGAACGACCAGATCACGTCGTCGACGGTGATCGGCTGGCCATCATGCCATTTGGCGCGCGGGTCGAGCCGATAGGTCGCCGAGGAGTAGTCGGCGGGATATTTGTAGGCATCGGCGATCAGCGGATGGCTGGTGCTGCCTTCGTCGGTCGCCTGCTCCATCAGCGTGTCGTAGAGCAAGCCGCCGCCGAACCCGACGAGGCCGGCGGCCGGTGATCCCTGTACTATGTATGGATTGAAGCTGTCGAATGTGCCGGGCACTACTGAATTCAGCGTGCCGCCCTTGGGCGCGTCCGGGTTGACGTAGTCGTAGTGCTGGAAATTGTCGCCGTATTTGGACTCGCCGATCAGCGATGAGGTGGTGCGCCATTCATCGGCATGGCTCGTCTGCAATCCGGCCGCCAGCAGGGCTGCCGCCAGCATCGACTTGAGAAGCGTTCTGCCAACCGTCATGCACTATCCCTTTGCAACGCCTTGATCGACAATCTAGACGATTTGGCGCCTGTGAAAACCGCCATGCGCGGCTTTGTCGCCGCCTATGCGGTTTTCCTAACGAAAAAGCCGGGCTGAACCCGGCTTTTTCAAGGTCGTCGAGATGGATATCCGGCTATTGAGCGGGCGCCGGTGCGGGGGCGGCCGGAGCCGGCGCGGCCGGTTTCGCGGGCGCTGCACCTTCAGCCGGCTTGGCCGGAACAGCTGCGTCGGCCGGCTTGGCGGGCGCGGTTGCGTCGGCGGCGGCACCTGGCGCCGGCAGCGGCTTGGGATTGTCGGACAGCGTGCGCAGATAGGCGATGACGTTGGCGCGGTCCTCGTCCTTGGGCAGGCCGGCGAAGCCCATGGCGGTGCCCTTCACGAATTTCTTCGGCGAGGTGATGAAGTGGTTGATGTTGTCGTAGGTCCACTTCTCGGCGCCGCCCTTGGAAAACTCCTTCATGCCGGCCGAATAGGCAAAGCCTTCATGCTCTGCGACGGGACGGTCGATGAGATCCCACAGATCGGGGCCGACCTTGTTGGGTCCGCCCTTTTCGCCGGAATGGCAGGCCTGGCATTTCTTGAAGACGGCAGCACCTTGCTCGACATTGGCGGTCGCCAGCAGGTCGGCGATCGGCTTGGCTTCGGCGGCAGGCGCGGCCGGGCCACCTTCGGCGGGCTCCGCAGCCTCGATGGCGAAACCGGGCTTTTCCGGCGCCGGCGAAGCAAACAGCGCATCGGACACAATGCCGACCGAGAAGACCACAAAAACGGTTCCGAGCAACCCGGCGAGCAGCTTGTTGACTTCGGTGGAATCCATACGCCCCTTGCTCCCTTTTCCGGCGGACCGAACCGTCCACTCCGTCCGTCGGTATCGCGACCCGCCCTGCCAGGGCGGCCAAATCGGGCGGAAACTAGGTCTTTTGCTGCGGCGTTGCAACACCTATAAGGGCGCTTCCAGTGAGACCTTTTGCCACTTTCCTTGTCCTCTTTGAGACGCCTCGCACCGCGCATGTCCACGCTGATCCAGATCCCGGCCCGCATGGCCTCGACCCGCCTGCCGGGCAAGCCGCTGGCCGACATCGCCGGCGCGCCGATGATCGTCCATGTCGCCCGCCGCGCGGCCGCGGCCGGCCGCGGCCGGGGGGTGGTGGCGACCGACACGCAAAGCGTGGCGGAAGCGGTGCGCGCGCATGGTTTCGAGGCCGTGATGACACGCATGGACCACGAATCCGGCTCCGACCGCATCCACGAGGCGCTGGTCGCGCTCGATCCCGAGCGCAAGGTCGAAACCATCGTCAATGTGCAGGGCGACCTGCCGACCATCGATCCCGAAATCATCGTCGCCTCGCTCAGGCCGTTCGAGGACGAGGCGGTGGACATCGCTACCCTCGGTGTCGAGATCGTCCGGGACGAGGAGAAGACCAATCCCAACGTCGTCAAGATCGTCGGTTCGCCGCTCTTCGGCACCAGGCTGAGGGCGCTCTATTTCACCCGTGCCACAGCGCCTTGGGGCGAGGGGCCGCTTTATCACCATGTCGGGCTCTATGCCTATCGTCGAGCCGCGCTCGAGCGTTTCGTCGCTCTGAAGCCGTCGCCGCTGGAGCGGCGCGAGCGGCTGGAACAGCTGCGGGCGCTGGAGGCCGGCATGCGCATCGACGCCGAAATCGTGCGCTCGCTGCCGCTTGGCGTCGACACGCCGGAAGACCTCGAACGCGCCAGAACCATTCTTGCAAACTGAGAAAATCCTTCGAAGCTGAGACCCCTTGAATCGAGAATTGGCCCATGCCTGAAAAGACCAACAGAATATCCTTCCAGGGCGAGCCGGGTGCCAATTCCGACACCGCCTCCCGCAACGTCTATCCATCGATGGAGCCGTTACCGTGCCCGACCTTCGAGGACGCGTTCAACGCGGTCGAGACCGGCAAGGCCGATCTCGCCATGATCCCGATCGAGAACACGATCGCCGGGCGCGTCGCCGATATCCACCATCTGTTGCCGGAATCGAAGCTGCACATCGTCGGCGAATATTTCCTGCCGATCCATTTCCAGCTGATGGTGCTGCCGGGCGTCAGGCGTGAAGAGATCAAGACGGTGCACAGCCACATTCACGCGCTTGGCCAGTGCCGCAAATACATCCGCAAGAACGGCTGGAAGGCGATCGTCGCCGGCGACACGGCCGGCGCCGCCAAGATGGTCTCCGAGGTCAAGGACCGCACCACGGCGGCGCTGTCGCCGGCGCTGGCCGCGACGCTCTATGGGCTCGACATCATCGAGCAAAATGTCGAGGACACCGACAGCAACGTCACCCGCTTTGTCGTCCTGACCAAGAACAAGCAATGGGCCGAGCGCCCGTCACCCGACGTCAAGATGATGACGACCTTCATCTTCCGCGTCCGCAACGTGCCCGCAGCGCTCTACAAGGCGATGGGCGGGTTTGCCACAAACGGCATCAACATGACCAAGCTGGAGAGCTACCAGCTTGGCGCCTTCACGGCGACGCTGTTTTACGCCGACATCGAGGGCCACCCCGACGATCCGCTGGTCAAGCTGGCACTGGACGAACTCCGCTTCTTCTCACGCGAAGTGCGGATCCTGGGCGTCTATCCGGCCAGCGAGTCGCGTGAACAGTGGAAGGTGGCTGATTAAATCACCAGCCCAGCGGCACGTAGTCGATTTCCATGAAGGTCTCGACCTCCGGCACCCAACGGTCGCGTACGAAGGCGACGTGGTCTGGGTGGTCGTTGTACCTGGTGTAGGCAGCCTGGTCGGCGAACTCCATCGAGAAGCCGAAGTGATAGTCGTTCTTGGGGCTGATCTGCCGCAACTGCTCGAAATGCGTGACGCCCCTGATCGCGGTCAGGATTTTCTTGGCGTCGACCAGGAACCTCTTTTCCTCCAGCGAATGCGGCGGATGCTTCAGCGTGAAAACGACGGTGTGACGGATCATGAGCTGCTCCTGCAATGTCTTTCAATAGTCGCGGCTATCATTCGCTGTCGACCCAGGCGCGGATGAGGTGATGCGCAATGGCGCCTTTCGGTGGCGTGACCAAATTGCCGGGATGCTCCCGGGTCAGCATCAAACGCACCTCGTCGCGGGCAAACCAGCGGCAGTCCTCCAGCTCGTTTAGGTCGGCCTGGATATCGTCGTTGAGCGGCTCGCCGAAGCAGCCGATCATCAGCGAATAGGGAAATGGCCAGGGCTGGCTGGCGTGGTAGACGACACGGCCAAGCCGGATCCCGGCCTCCTCCAGCGTCTCGCGGCGCACCGCCGCCTCGATCGTCTCGCCCGGCTCGATGAAGCCGGCAAGGGCGGAGTACATACCCGGCGCGAAATGCCGGCCTCGCCCGAGCAGGCATTTCTCCCGCGTCGCCGTCAGCATGATCGCCACCGGATCGGTGCGCGGAAAATGCTCGGTGCTGCAATTCGGGCAGTGGCGCTTGTAGCCGCCCGCCCGCATCTGCGATTCAGTGCCGCATTTGCTGCAGAAGCGATGGCTTGCGTGCCAGGCAAGCAGGGCCGCCCCTTGCGCCATCGCGCCGGCAGACGCCTCATCGATCAGCCCTTGCATATAGACCGAGCGATAGTCGATGGCCTTGATGGTTTCTGGCAATTGTTCGGCGTCGACGCCGGCCGGCACAGCCAGCACCGGTCCCTGTTCGGAAAACCCAAGCAGGACGCCTTGTGCCAGGGAAACCTCGAAGGGCTCGCTCTCGGCGGCGCCGAACCAGGGGTCGAGACCACTGCCATCCCCGAGCTTCAGATAGAGCCGGCCGCCATTCATCAGAAGCAGCCGCGTCGCCGGGTCGGCGAGCGCCTTGTCGACCGAATCGTCGGCGCGGTTTTCGGACTGCCGGTCGATGGTGTTGCCGGCAAAGCCGACGAACTGGCTCGGCTCGCGCAAAGGCGCGTCAAACAGGCGGAAGCTCATGGAGACTCTGGGGTACGTTGCGGGATGGACACGGGGGACGCTTATAGCGCCGCCTTGATCGTTTCGGCAAACCGCCGCAGGTCGGAACGTTGATAGGGTTCACGCAGGCCGTGTCCCCACACCGGGCCGGGCCAGCCCGGATCGCCTTCCGAACGCGCAATGATATGGATGTGCAACTGGCGCACGATGTTGCCGAGCGCGCCGGTGTTGATCTTGGTGCAGCCAGTCGCTTTCTTCAGCGCCTGTGCCACCATATTGGTCTCGAAGGTCAGCATCGCCTGGTCGAGCGGCGTCATGTCGTGGATTTCCTCCACGCCCGGCCGCTGCGGCACCAGGAGCAGCCATGGCCAGCGGCGGTCGTTCATCACGCGCAGTTCGCATAGCCCAAGCCACATCAACTGCTCGCTGTCCGCCTCCAGCCGGGAGTCCAGCGTGAATCCGGCCTTCAGGCCCGGCAACATCGGCGTTTCCCTTGCTTTTCTTGTTTTCCTCAAACGCAGGAACGCTAGAGCGGCGGCAAGAGAGCTGCAAGCGAATCATTGCGCCCTCACGGTTTGGTGCGCCAATCCCATATTCTTACGATTTATTCGGCGCACTTGCATTTCATCGCACAATTGCCGATATGGACAGCGGGAGGTTGGTGGTGGACGATCCACTCGCCAACCGGGTCAGGTCCGGAAGGAAGCAGCCCTAACGAGCCCGGAACGGGTCATTGTTCCAGCCTCCCACCTCATCGGCTCCTCTCGCGACATTGACGACGCATTGCAGCGCGGGCGAGACTATGCGCAGGAATCGGCCGCCTTCGGGCGCGGCCATTGGAGCTTTACGGGCGAATGAGCGAAGCCGGAAATTCGGGACCAAAAAGCCTGGAGAATGGCAAGGCGGCCGCCTATCGCGTGCTGGCGCGCAAGTACCGTCCTTCGAACTTCTCCGAACTGGTCGGCCAGGAGCCGACGGTGCGCACACTCACCAATGCCTTTGCCACCGGCCGCATCGCCCAGGCCTGGATGCTGACCGGCGTGCGCGGCGTCGGCAAGACCACGACGGCGCGGATACTCGCGCGAGCCCTGAACTATAAAACCGCTGATGTCGACCAGCCTTCCGTCGACCTTGCCGTGCTCGGCGAACATTGCCAGGCGATCATGGAAGGCCGTCATGTCGATGTCATCGAGATGGACGCCGCCTCGCACACCGGCATCGACGACATCAGGGACATCATCGAGCGTGTGCGCTACGCCCCGGTCTCGGCCCGCTACAAGGTCTACATCATCGACGAAGTGCACATGCTGTCGACGCAGGCCTTTAACGGCCTGTTGAAAACGCTGGAAGAGCCGCCGCCGCATGTCAAATTCATCTTCGCCACCACCGAAATCCGCAAGGTTCCGATCACCGTACTGTCGCGCTGTCAGCGCTTTGACCTGAGGCGCATCGACGCCGGCGCGCTGGTCGCGCATCTTTCCTCGATATCGGCCAAGGAAGGCATTTCGGTCGACGACGACGCGCTGGCGATGATCGCCCGCGCCGCCGAAGGCTCGGCCCGTGATTCTCTCTCCATCCTCGACCAGGCGATTGCCCACGGCGCCGGCTCCGTCAGCGCCGATGCGGTTCGCGCGATGCTGGGTCTCGCCGACCGCGCCCGCATCGTCGACCTGTTCGAACATGTCATGAAGGGCGATGTGGCGGCCGCCCTTGGCGAATTCCGCGCGCAGTACGATACCGGCGCCGATCCGGCAGCCGTGCTGACCGATCTTGCCGAGTTCAACCATCTCGTCACCAGGCTGCGTTTCGTGCCGACGGCCATCGAGGACGCGTCGCTCTCCGAGGACGAGCGGCATCGCGGCGCGGATTTCGCCAGGACGCTGTCGGTCAGGGTGCTGTCGCGGACATGGCAGATGCTGCTCAAGGGCATTCCCGAGGTCCAGTCCTCCAACCGGCCGGTGAGTGCCGCCGAAATGGTGCTGATCCGGTTGGCGCACGCCGCCGACCTGCCGACGCTGGATGAGGCGTTGAGATCGCTTGAGGGCGCAGCGCCGGTGCAAAATGGCGCGCCGCGCGCGAATGGTGCGCCCGCAAATTCCGGCAATGGCGGTGGCGCCAGCGCGGTGACGCAGACGCGCATGCCTGCCGGGTCGGGCGGCGCACAGACCATGCGGCTGGTCGAAGCCACGCCTGCCCCCGCCACTTTCGTCGCGCCGCCGGAGCCGGTCGTGGAGACGCAATCGGCGCCGCTGAAATCGCTGGCCGACATCATTGCCCTGGCCGACGCGCAGCGCGACATCGCCTTCAAGGTGCAGATCAAGAGCTATATCCGCCTTGTGCGCATCGAGCCCGGCCGTATCGACGTCGGCCTGACCAGCGACGCACCCAAGATGCTGCTCAACGACCTGACGACGAAGTTGCGCGCCTGGACCGGCCGCAGCTGGCTGGTCTCGCTGTCGAAGGAAGAGGGTGGCCAGACGCTTGCCGAAATGGAATCGGCCAAGCGCGAGACCGCCTTCCTCGATGCCAAGAGTGACCCGACGGTGGCCGCCATCCTGGCGCGCTTTCCCGGTGCCAAGATCATCGACGTGCGCATTCCAGACGCGCCGGAAGCCGAAACGACTGAGGCCGAAGTGCCGGTCGAGCCGCCGGCTGACGACGACGAAACCTGATCCAGCCACGAATCCGCAAAGGACCGGACCATGAAAGATCTTCTCGGCCTGATGGGCAAGGCGAAGGAAATGCAGGCCAAGTTCCAGGCCATGCAAGACGAGATCGCCACGCTGGAAGCATCCGGCCAGGCCGGCGGCGGCCTGGTCAACGTGACGCTGACCGGAAAATTCGAGATGAAGTCGCTGAAGATCGACCCGTCCCTGTTCAAGGAGGACGATGTCGAAATCCTGGAAGACCTGGTGCTCGCCGCTCACAATGACGCCAAGACCAAGGTCGAGCAGATCATGCAGGAAAAGACCAAGACGCTGACGGCCGGCCTGCCGATACCGCCGGGAATGAAACTGCCCTTTTAGCATTCGGCGCGCGCCCCCGTGATCGACATGACCGAAGAGCCCTCCGAAAGATTGATCGAGCAGCGTATCCGCAACAGGATCTACGAGATCCTGGAAATCCTGGCTGACTGCGACAACGGCGTCGATCTCGTCGGCATCAAAGGTTACTTCAATCTGTTCGAGGATTTCGTCCATCGCTCGTCGATCGAAGCCGGCACATCTGCGCTTTCGAAGGGCGAGCGCGCGATCGTGCTGGAGATCGCCGAATTCCTGGAGGCGGCCAGCGAGACAAATCCGGACTTCACCAAGGCCGAGTTCATCAAAAGACCAAGGCCGAGTTCATCAAAAGCGACTGGCCGGCAAGGATCGCGCCGACGGCCAGGGACGCGCGGACGCTGTTCCTTCGGCGCGGCCTGTTTTCGGAGAAGATCGAAGAGGCTGAACCTGGCCAGCCGGTCGCGATTGCAGCCGGGCGCTAGCCCGCATAAAGCCATGCAACTGTGCCAATTTGGCAACAGCGTCTCATTAATAACGTTTTGGCCATCTTTTTGCCCGAAAGTGTCTCATTCTTGCCGCAGCCTGGGGGCGGGCATGGAAGTGAGAGGGTTACCTGTTGATTGCCACGCGATGGAAGACGCCGCTGTTGCTCGGCGCCGTCATTTCACCCTTGTTTTTGGCTGCCTGTAGCCAGACCACTTCACACGGTATGTCCGTGGCCAGCCTGACCGACGCCATCACTCCGAGTTTCCTGAGCTCCCGGGCCTACAGCCATACGCCGAAGGACAAGGAATGCCTGGAGCGGGCGATGTTCTTTGAATCCAACCGCTCAAGCCGCGACGGCATGATCGCCGTCGGCACGGTGGTGATGAACCGGCTTCGCTCCGGCAACCACGGCAGCACCATCTGCGAGGTGGTGGGCGAGCGCGGGCAGTTTGCCCCCGGCGTCATGACAAGGCCGATGAATTCGCGAGCGATGCCCGATGTCGAGGAAGCCGCCGACGCGGTGCTCAAGGGCGAGCGCAAGACCAAGCTGAAGAACACGATGTTTTTCCACACCGCCGGGCTGCGCTTCCCTTACAAGAACATGCACTACACCATGGTTGCCGGCGGCAATGCCTTCTATGAGAAGCGCGGCCGCAACTGGCAGCCGCTGCCGGATGAGCCACAGGTAGCCATTGCCTCGGCGGCGCCCCAGAAGTCAGCCGCACCGGTGATGGTTGCTTCCGCCGAGCCGGTACCTCCGATCAAGCCGGCGACCGTTCGATCCGCTCCTGCCCAACAGACCTATGTGCCCGCAGCCGCTGCGCCGCCCGCGAAATCCGCGCGCGTCTCGGTGGAGCCGACGGTGGTGGCGATGCAGGAGCCGATGGAGGAACCGGATGCCGCACGTTTTGGCGGAACCTTGAACACAAGGGTCATCTCCTCGGTTCAAAGCGCACCGCAAGAGGCGTCGATGGGGTTCCAGTCGACGCCTGAGAACACCGACGCCATTGGCGCGATGATCGTCAGCCAGGGCCGGCCGCTCGAAACCAACTGATCCGCGCTCCATGGTCCGCCCAATGGTCCACCAAGCCAATATGGCGGTTGCTGCGGAAGTGGGATGTTCCAAAGCGCTCTGAAAATCCTGGAGCGGGGGGGGGGGGGGGGGGGGGCGGGGGGCCGCGGGCGTGGGGGGGGGGCGGGTGGGGGGGGGGGGGGGGGGGGGGTGG